>NZ_JBFUIT010000185.1:0-7958 GCF_056401735.1 Luteibacter sp. P4_D7_3 | reverse complement strand
GAATGTAGATCCCCCTCGAATCCAACTCCTTGATGTGCAGCTGGTAGGGGCCAAAGGCGTTTCCTCCGAAGAAGGTTTTACTCCATGGAACGTCTGCCAGGGAACCGTACTGCTTACTGGTATGGTCTGACTCCCAGCCGGCCGCAGTAAAATTGCCCACCGGCGTGATGTGCCCATCTCCGCCGACGACCACCTTTCCACTTAGCAGCACCGTCCCATCCTTATCCCCCTTGTTCTTCCCCGTTACCGTCAACGTACCCTCAGAGGTTTTCTTGTTGTAGACAACCGTTATCTCGCAACTGGAATAGGATGTGTCGCCGACCTGACATCCTTTTCGACCGTCCGAGTCGATGAAGGTAAGCGGGTTGTCGTTGGCGTATCCGTATTGCCCAAACCCGCTGACACTGCCTGGTTCTCCGGAGATCGGATCGGTGCTGAGGAACCTCCCCACCACGGGGTCGTAGTACCTAGCTTGCATGTACACCAGACCCGAATCGGGGTCATTCACATGCCCGGTGTAACCTGGCCCCCCGGCCGGCGACCCCAACACCTGACTGCCATAGGGCCGGTAGTCGGACGTCGTCAGGATATCTCCCGACGCGTCAGCGGTGGCCAGCGGGGTGCCTTGCTGGTTGGTGTAGTAGTACGTGACCGTCTCGGCCGTTGAAGCCCCCGCGAAGAGCAACATGAGCGACAACGCCGTCGCCCGGCGCCAGGCTTCTCGAGCGTTCCGCGAACCCATGGAACGTATCGCGCCCCGGCCCAGCCGCGAGAGAGACCGAACAACATTCATGCATGAAGTCATGAGAATTCTCCGAATCACGGTGACGGGAACGGCACATAGGCCGAGCAACCGGACGCATTGCAGGCACGGACGGAATACGAACCAGTCAGCGTGGTCGAGGATCCACTCTGGAGCACATACGAGGCGATTGATGAGTTGTAGACCGTAGTCGTGCCGCTCAGAACCTCGTACCGAAGCGCACCGCTTACGGCGCCCCAAGTTCCCGTGAAGGTAAAAGTCGTCCCCGAGTTGGTCCTTGTCGTATTCACGCCTGATGGTGCGGCAGGCGGGAGTGCAACTTGGACCGTGACGGTTCCGCTCACCGGCCCACACCCACCGATATTGCATGGTTGAACGTGATAGGCGTAGCTACCGTTGCCCTTGCCGCAAATATTCAACGTGCCCGATCCGTCATTTCCGATGGTTGCAAATGCACTGTTGTTGGCGCTTTCCTGCATCACGTACGACGTCGCTCTGGCGACCATGCCCCAAGTGACTGTGTAGCAGCCGTTCGTACTTGTTCCGGGAACCGAAATGGCCGGTGCCGACGAAGGCGCGATAGTTACGGTGGACGACCCGACGGGACTGTAGTTGCCACACGGCGCTGTATTACAAGCCCGGACACGAAAGTAATAGATGCCGCTCACCGAAACGATTGCTGTCGTCGAGGTTCCGGTGCCTGCCCAAATGTTGGCGAAGGTAACGTTGTCGGAACTCTGTTGCAGTTCGTAAGTCAGCGCATAGGCCGTGGTCGGCCAGCTGATCGCAACCGATCCGCTGCTCGCCGATTGCACATTGATGGACGCAGGCGCGGGTGGCGTATGCCGCACCACCAACCCAGCGCTTGTCGCCCATCCGCTGCAGCCGGCGGAATTGCATGCCCTCGCCCGGAAAATGTAAGTTCCATCCAGTGCCGCCGGCAGCGATACTGACAACGCCGTTCCCGTGTAGGAACCCGGAGTCCCTCCAGTTGACGTAGCGTCGTAAGACGTCGCACCGGCCGACGCGGCCCAGCTAACGGTGACGCTCTGCTGGTCGGGACTGRGCACACCAGACACGGTTGCCGGCATCACCGGAATCGTCACGGGCACGGACACCACGGTCGTCGCTATGGGACTCCAGTTGCCGCACCCGCTGGCACCACACGCACGCACCTGATARTGGAAGGTACCCACTGCTGTGTGCGTGATGGACTTGCTCAGCGCGGTCCCTGTGTAGACAGCCGTCCACGTGCCACCGTCGGGCTCTTCCTGGAGCTGGTAGCTGGTCGTCGACGGGATTGTGGTCCAGGACACGGTATACGCCGTATTGGGCTTACCGGTCGCCGGTGCGCTCAGCACCGGTGCCCCGGCTCCGGCCACACTGTCCGTGCGGGCAACGAGCTTCTTGCCGAGGTAGATGTAGTCCGTCCCGTTGTTGCCGCTGGGATTGAACTGCCAAAGCAGCTGCCCGTCGTGCGTGTACAGGGAATACGTGGTCGCCCCCGTCACGACTGCTTTCACCCGACGGCCTTCGGCGTCGTACGTGTACTTGTCGGTGCTGGTGTTGACCGAGGTCAGGCGGTCCGCCTGGTCGAACGTGTAGTGCTCGGTTCCGTTTGTCGTGACGTTGCCACGGGTGTCGTAGGCAAAGGTCCGCGACACGCTGCCACCCCCGATGCTGGTGAGCTTGTTCGTGACATCGTAGGTGTACGTGCTGGTCTGGGTGCCCGAAACGATGGTGGTCAGGTTGTTGAGGGGGTCGTAGTTGTAGGTGTCCGAACCCCAAAGACCGCTGGTTGCAGTCTTCAAGCGATTCAAGCCGTCGTAACTGAACGTGCGGGAGCGCGGGCCGCTCGCGACCAGGTCGTCGAGTTCGGTGATGTTGGCGTTCGGGTCGTACTTGAACCCTTCGCTGAGGGTGAGGGTCGTGCCTTGGGTATACGAAAAGTCCGACATCAACTGACGCGTGTTTCGTTGGGCGAGATAGTCCACGCCATTGCCGAGGGTAAAGTGCAGCAGCTGGTCGTCGGGGAAATAGGATGCGCCGGTCGCGTAGGTGCCCGCCTGGGTGGGACGGCCGAAAGCGTCGGGCGCAAGCGGCACGGCCTTGCTGTCGGGATAAGTTACGGCGGCCACAACGCCGTTGACGTCGTAGCCGAGCCCCACCGGCCAGACATGGCCATCGACGGACAAACTCTGCCCAGTCGTCAGGTCGCGTTTGTTGTAGGCAAACAGCCATTGGACGACTGCCGCACCAGTCCCCGAGGACTCGGTCGATGGCTTGCCGGTCAGTGTGTAGGTGAAGTCTGCTTCCGGCGTCACCCCATCGCCGTAGGTCACCTTCGTGACGCGATTGAGCGTGTCGTAGGTGCGCGACACCATGGCGGCAGCTAGCACCTGGTCATAGCCGCAGCCGGCTTCCGTGATGTTCTGGCCCTTGGCGCTCCAGACGACGTTGTTGGCCGCGTCAAAGCTTGTCACCGTGCTCATCGTCTCCGGCTCGAAGGTGCGACAAACCCGCTTGAAGCTGTCGTACACCATGGATTTGGTCACACCACCCTGGATGACGGTTTGCGGATTGCCGTACAAGTCTCGCGTGATTTGCTGGACGACGCCTTCCGGAGCTTCCACCTTCACGGCGTTTTTCAGCTCTGGCTCGTCAAACACCTGGTAGGTCGTGGTCGTCGTGTTGTTGTTCGGGTCCGTGACCTGCTTTCTCGCACCGCCCGGATAACCGGTCGTGGTGACGTCTGCGGGATGGTTCAAATCTTCAGACGGCTGGATGGTCTGGATGGCTCGGGACAATGCGTCGTAGTTCGTCGTGATGCCGTTGGTCACAGCCGCCGAGTTGTAGGCCTGCAGTCCGTCGACCGCGTAGGACTGGAAGGTCGTGTTGCCCTTCCAGTCGTGCACGGTCACCGTGGTTGTCGGCAGCGCGCCGTCAATGGTGCGAAAGCGCTGGGCCACCATGGGCCGCAGCAACGCATCGAAGTAGGTCACCTGCGTATAGTTGGTCGCCGTGCCGTCGCCTTGCGTGACCGTGCGCCGCCAGTGCCCTGCGTCGACGCCCTGCTCTGCTGTCCCCACGAAGCTATAGGCGAACACCTTCGGCGCCCAGGCCACGGTGTCTCCGGCTGGATAGCTGATTTGTCCCAGCCTTCCGACCGAGTCGTAGCTGTAGGTCGTGGCATTGCCATTTTGGTCGGTGACGGACGCCACTTCACCAAAGGCATCGACCCCGATGTGTTCAGTCGTCTGGTCCGGGTAGGTCACCAGGGTCGGCAGGCCGCGCTGGTACGCGCTCAAGGTGGTGGTGTGATTGAGGGGGTCTGTGAAGGTGGCCAACTGGCCGAGACCGTCGTACGTGTAGTTCATCAACGTGTGACCGAAGCGCGAGCGGCTTTGCAGCTGGTCGAGTGCCGTGTAGGTGTTGACGGATTCCGTTTCCGGTACAGACAACGCCGGGGAGACGTTGGTCACCGTCTGCGGCAGGCCGAGCACCCAGTGGCCCGTGTCATTGAGGTAGGTGGTCGTTTCGACCAGTGCCGTCTGCCCGGCGACAGAATTCGAGCGGGTCGCCTGGGTGGGGTTGGCAAGCGCGTCGAAGGCGTTTGCGGTCCAGAGGTAGGTGTCGCTGTCATGCACCGTGGTCTTTTGGTTGACCGGGGTCAACCGTCCCATCTGGTCGGAGTTGACCGCAAGCACCGCCGAGCGACCCAGGGTTTGCGGCCAGGGATAAGGCCAGGGACCGCTGGCTGGCGGCAGCGCGTAATTGCTGGCCTCCGACCGGACCAGTGTGGACGTGTCGCCAGCGGTGAAGAACTCGGACTTCAGCAGGAGGCTTTCGGACGCATCGAAGCTGTTGCTGAAGGTGTAGCGCGTCGTGCGGTTGGACGGGTCGACCATTTCGGTCGACACACTGGTGGCGCACCCGGTGCACGGCGCCCAGCTGTCGTTTGGCGACGAGTAGGTGTAATTCCACGTCTGGGTGCCGATGCCCGCACCGCTCAAGGTCCGCTGGATAAGGGAATTGGATTTGTAGGCTGCCGGGAAGCGCAGCTGCGGCGTCGTGTTGGCGTTCAAACACACCTTGGGCACGTTCGACCGGCCCCGGATGGTGCTTTTGAGGGTAAAGGTCCCTGTGACCCCTGACGGCTGCGTAATCGAGCCCGACGACGTGACGGCATCTTGTGGCCGCAGCGTGTAGTCGCACCCTGCATTGCTGATGAGCGAACCGTCGCCCGGCAGCGGTGCAAAACCTGCGAGGTGGAACTGCCAGGAACTCCCGTCGGGCAAGGTCACCGCGCTCAGCCGGGGAATGACGGGGTCGGTGGTGGTGTCATAGGTGTACGTCCAGGTGCGGGGCGCCGTACTGGAGGGTTGGACCGTGATGCTGTGGACGCGGTAACCCGGCGGGTCGAAATAGTTTCCACCGGTATCCTTGAACGGGTTTTGCCAGGACTCGTAGGTGAGCGTCACCTGGCGCCCGTCGCTGCCATCGACCTCGGTCAGGTTGCCGTTGGCGTCATAGGTGTAGGTGACCGAGTTTCCGAAGCGGTCGACCACGTGGGACGCGACCATGGTTGCGACGCGCCGGTGCAGCGCACCACCACCGCCTTCGGCAACTCCGTCGGTTTTCTTGAAAAGCAACACATCCATGTAGTACTTCGTGCCGTCCGGGGAGACGGCAATGAAGCCCTCACCCGGCTGACCGTTTGCGGTTGCCGCCGTGCAACCCACAGCCCAGCGGGATTTGGTCACCAGAGGGAAATTGATGGCGGCGCCATTGGCGTCCGTCATCGCCGGGAACTGGGTGTTGCCGGCATCCCTTGCGAGGATGTCCTGGCTGCCCTGCCCTGGCACGATGAGCTGGTAGCCGTGCCACCAGTCGTCGGCCGGATACGTGATGACCGTGCCCTTGAACGTCACGAACTCGTCCGGCGCGCCGTCGGCAGCACTGCAGCGATTCGTGTCGGTGATGAAGAACCACTGCGCGTTTGGCGCCGGGTCCTGGTTGGCGATGCTGCTTGCCGCAGACAGGGTCTCGATACGCGGCGTTTCGAGCGACCAGTCGACGAACGCGTTGTCGATGAAGTCGTAGTAGACCGAGTCGGGGGGCACGTCGGCAGGATGGAACGAGCGGGTGAGTTCGATGTCCGGGCCCTGGCCCGAGAGCTTGATGTCGTTTTCCTCAAACGACAATCCGCCGTTGTACAGGCTGATGTTCTCGCCAAAGGGATGGTCACCGACAGGGTTGATGTCTTCGGACACCTTGATGCGCTTTTGGAACTCGCTCTCTGGCGTGACCGCTGCCGATTGGGCCACTGCCTGCCCGGCAAAAAGGGTCACGACCAACGCGCACGCGACCATTGTCGCGCGCCACCGCAATCCGAAGTCCGACATCCGTCGTCTCCCATCCCACTGAGTTTTGTTGCGTGGACGACCCGCCCTGCCAGGTGTCGTCGCCCCTGCCGCCATTGCGTGCGGCTTGGCGAACTTCCGTAAACGCGTATTAGCGAGGTGTGAAACGCTGTCGCACTTTCTTTCGACCGAACTGTGTGCAGCAGAGGCAAGGTTCTGCAAACGGCGAAACGGCGTTCTTTCCCGCCAGAGCCGCGTTTCGGCGACAGTGAATGCACGTCGAAGCACGCTCCGCTACAAATGCGCGCCGCCGACACGCTCGACGATTTCTTGCGATGCCATTTCGGGAAGTGTTGGGACAGGCCGCGCCTATAACTTTCGCCGTAGGAAACCGCTTACACGACGACACGGCCAACCCCTACACAAAAAAAAGCACTTGCCGGCACCGCTGTTCGCCGCGTTGCCCGTTCTGCCGATTCGTCGGTCGGACTACGCTGGGAATTTGCCGAATTTCCATAACAAAACGGGACGAGCAACATGGCGGCAACGCTCAACAACCGCGCCTTCCCACCGCAAGGTCAGCCATCACCGCGTGCTGTGAACGGTGTGCCGTTCCTGTCGCACAAATGTTACACCTGCGCGGTTGGGGCTGAGCCGCACGATTGCTATCTCAATGCAAAACATCACCGGGTTGTCAGTGGTTCGGCTTGCTCAGGAACGCCCGCGCAGGGAGACGGAAAGCCCATTGAGGACAGCGACCATCAAGGTTCCGGCCAGTCCTACGCGCTCGCGATGACGGTTCCGAGTCTGTCGGAGGCATCCTGGAGCATCTGAAGGTTTTCGGGATGGCGACGCGCCAACCATCCGACGAAGGCGGCGTCACGCAGGGACCGTTGGGCCTGCCGGGCCAGAACGACAAACTCCAGCACCTGCGCACCTTGCCTCATAATCCCGTCGTCGGTGCTTGACGCTGTTGGAAAATCCGGCGCCGGGATTGCCGTTGTGACCACACCTGAAACGCCGGCATGTCGAAGCGCAGCACGCAGCGACTTGTTCAGTGCAGCGCACTCTTCGGAAAGACTTCGAAGCGACGCATCCAGGCTGTCCGTGCGTGCTGGGGATATGTCGGGTGTGCCAGTTCGGTATATGGCCGCCGCGAGTGCCTCCATCAATGTTGCCGTGTACGCAGGAATCGCATTACAGGCGCGCGCTGAGACGTCTTTGGGGAAGAAACCGTAAACGACCCTGGGCCAAAAGACAAAGTCCCGGATGCTGGTCCCATCAGCCGTCATGCGAACGAACGCGACCACGTCAGTCGCAGCAGGTATCTGGCGGATGTACCAGCGTTCGACATTGCGGTACATCGACGTCCGGATGACCGTCACGGACACAGTCCAGGCCTCTGCCACGGTCACCACCCATCCGTCCCTGCTCACCGGAACACCCAGGTTCTCGAATACGGCAGTGAGGGCCACGGTCTGCAGCTCGCGGACGTCACGCAGGAAGAACCGGGCATCGGCGTAGACAAGGTTCTTAGGCGGCGCAAAGCCGATGCGCGCGTATACATGCCGCAGTCCACCAAACCGTCGGCACAGGGCCGGGATGGACAGCGCATCCGGCTCGTCCTGGATGCGCTTGGTGCTGATGTAGCCGTCCCGCTCGAGAATGCGGCGAAGAGGGGCCAACACCTCCTCGTCGCTCTGATTCACGGAAACGGTACGAAAGCGGTCGCGGGCGGCACGGAACAACCGCTTCGGAACGATGGCCGTGAATGCACCCTTGCATGTTACCCATTCGCTTTCCGGCACCTTTACGCGCGCCTGGTGCAGGGT
>NZ_JBFUIT010000184.1:0-8060 GCF_056401735.1 Luteibacter sp. P4_D7_3 | reverse complement strand
GTCTCGCACAGCTGGATCGACAACGGCGCGCTGCGCACTTACCGCCACGCCCCGAACACCGGCCCCCGCAAGAGCTGGGCCGCCGGCGACGCCTGCCGCCGCGCCGTCACCCACGCGATCAACGCTGTCTACCGCAACGTGGTGGGTTACCCCTCGGCCCTCACGGCCAAGACCTGGGGCTTCTACGACGTGGCCTTCAAGGGCAACGCATTCGAGTTCGAGCGCCCGTTCGGCAGCTACGTGATGGAAAACGTCCTGTTCAAGATCAGCTTCCCGGCCGAGTTCCATGCCCAGACGGCCGTGGAATGCGCCATGGCCCTGCACGCCCAGGTGGCCGACCGGGTCGACCAGGTCGAGAAGGTCGTCATCGAGACCCAGGAAGCCGGCGTCCGCATCATCGACAAGACCGGCCCCCTGGCCAACTACGCCGACCGTGACCATTGCATCCAGTACATGGTCGCCGTGCCGCTGATTTTCGGCCGCCTGACGGCGGACGACTACAACGACACGATCGCCGCCGATCCGCGTATCGACGCCCTGCGCGACAAAATGACCGTGGTGGAGAACCCGCAATTTACTAAGGATTACTTCGACCCGGAAAAGCGCTACATCGGCAATTCGGTGCAGGTTTTCTTCAAGGATGGGTCGAAAACCGAAAAGGTTTCGATCGATTTCCCCATCGGCCACCGCAATCGCCGTGCCGAAGGCATCCCGGTCCTGCTCAAGAAGTTCGAGGCCGCCCTGCGCGCAGAATGGCCTGCAGAGCGGGTGGAGAAGGTTCTTGCGGTCACTTCTTCGCCGGAAATGCTTGATGCCATGCCCATTCACGAGTTCATGACACTCTTCACGGCTTGATAATAGCCGTGACTCAAGTATGAACGGCGGTTTTTAGCACGTGTTCAATTGTTTGATTTTTGCTAAACTGCCGCCGCCCGTTGAAGGGGTTTAAAGCGAGGGACGGCGAAGTCCCCGGATTCGATAAAGAGTTTCTACGCGCGATTTCCGTCTGGGGTGGAGCGCGGACGCGAATACCAATAATGAGGAGACACCGATGAAACGTAAGGGCTTGTTTTTGCTGATCGGCTTGGCCCTGGGCGGCGTGGGTGCCGTTCACGCGCAGGAATCCGCTGACGCGGGTAACGGCTATGACGGCCGCTGGTACGTCGCCCCGACGGTTGGCGGTTACTACAACGATACCGACCGCAATACCAATTCGCGTCAGGCCTACTACGGTCTGGGCGTTGGTAAGTTCATTTCGAGCAACGCCTCGATCGACATCTTCGCTGACCGCACCAAGCGCGACAACGATGGCAATGGCCATTGGGCGAACAACGATTACGGCGTGGCCGCTCGCTTCTACGCTGGTGCGTGGGACAGCTGGCGCCCGTACCTGCTGGCCGGTGTGATGGGTGCTTACCACCACAACGCGTCGGACAAGGGCTGGGCACCGGCTGCCGAACTCGGCGTCGGCGTGTCGAAGACCATCACCGACAGCTCGGACTTCCGCGTTGAAGCCGGCTACCGTTATGACTGGGACGACAAGACCATTCGTAGCGAGAACGGCTACGGCGACTGGTTCCTCGGCTTCTCGATCGTCTCCCGCTTCGGCGAGCCGCCGGCAGCTCCGGCTCCGGTCGCTGCTGTCACTCCGGCCGCTCCGGATTGCTCCACCCTCGACAGCGATGGCGATGGCGTGAACGATTGCGACGACAAGTGCCCGGCCACGCCGGCTGGCACGATCGTCGGTCCGGATGGTTGCCCGCAGAAGGTCGTCATCGACCTGCGCGGCGTCAACTTCAAGTTCGACCGTCCGAAGAAGGGCGAGACGAACATCGGCCCGACCCTGCAGGAGCCGACCAGCGAATCGCTGGGCGTCCTCGACCAGGCTGTCGACACGCTGCAGCGTTACCCGACCGTCAAGGTCACGGTTGCCGGTTACACGGATAGCGTCGGTAAGGACGCTTACAACCAGGGTCTGTCCGAGCGTCGCGCCAAGATCGTGTTCGACTACCTCACGGCTCACGGCATCGGTGCCGACCGTCTGGAAGGCCCGATCGGTCACGGCGAGAACAACCCGATCGACACGAACGACACGGCCGAAGGCCGCGCTCGCAACCGTCGTACGGAACTGCAGGTTCAGCAGTAATCCGTTAAAGATCGGTAGTTGCATAAAGGAGCCCGGCGAAAGCCGGGCTCTTTTTTTTAGGTTCTTCGCGGAATTCCGGGGACGCTGAAGGCGGTGGTTCACTCGCTTTGCGAGTGCGTGTTTTTAGCGGCTCACGCCGCCGCTTGCGTGAGGCCTGGGGCGCAGAGCCTTCGGTGCCCACCCTCGCTGCTCAGACAGTCCTCCGCGTTTCGTACCGGAAAGGCCGCTGCGCGGCCCGTGTTCTTATCTGGCCTACGGCCGCTCCACTTGTGCGGAACTCGCCTCGAGGGTGGGCACCGAAGACTCTCCCGAACCTTGAGGTTCGCGTGGGTCGAGCCGAAGCGCGCGGCAGCATCGTCGGCAGGCACGCAGGCACGCAGGCGCAGACGCTAGGAAGGTGTTCGGCAACCGGGTAGCCACCACCACGTACCAGCCGTCGCTACCGCACCGCCCTGTTGTTCCGGCAGCGGCCGACGCCGACGCCGGCACCACGCCAACGGCTCTCCTGCCACCCAACCGTGTCGTCGTGAGAGACCTTGGTGTCCACCCTCGAGGCGAGTTCCGCACAAGTGGAGCGGCCGTAGGCCAATCAGATGCATGGGCCGCGTCAGCGGCCTTTCCTTCTCGAACGCGGAGGACGTGTCTGAGCAGCGAGGGTGGACACCAAGGTCTCCCCGCGAGACGCCCAAGTGTACAGAGCGATGGCGGAGCCGAGCCACCCGCGAAGCCGAAGGCGAGCCATGGGCGAGGTGCCAGGTGCCAGGTGCCAGGTGCCAGGTGCCAAAGAATGCCCGGCGGGAAAGCTGAGCGGCCGGGCCCCGTAATCCGCGAAGAGCCTCTTTTCATGTCACCACGCATACCTGGCACGGGCATACCAGTACGCCCCGTTCGTGCCGATCGGCGAGATCACGTCGTAAGGAAAATTCCCCGCATAGGCGATGTCGGGAATCGAGCGGTTCGGGTACTGGTCGGTGATGTTCTGGCCGCCCAGGGCGATGGAGAAACGGTCGGTCGCGTGCCATTCGGCTTCGGCATCGAGCTGCCAGCGTGCGCCGTAGGTCTGCGTGGGCACGAAACCGTCACCGAAGTCGAAGACACGGGTCGTGCTGCCCTGGCGAGTCAGCCGGCTCAGCAGCGACCAACGGGGATGATCCCAGCGGGCGGTGAACGAGCCGCGCTGGCGAGGTGCGGCGTCGGTGAGCGTATTGCGTTCCTCCAGGCCGAAAAGCACGGCATCGGCGCCAAGTGCGGCGAGTTCGGGCGGCGTATCGCGGACCTTGCGGATCGACGTACGGTTGTAGCTGTACGTTGCAGTGAGCGTGAGGTTGCCGCCGTAGGCCGGTTGCCGGTAGTTCGTCACCAGCTCGGCGCCGCGCGTGCGGGTGTCGACGGCGTTGGTGAAGAAGGCCACGCTCTGGACGCCCGGTACGCCGAAGCGCGCGTCGATATAGTTCTCCAGGCCATCCGGAGCGATCGTCTCGGACAGGGTGACGCGGTGATCGACATCGATACGGTAGACATCGAGGGACGCGTCGAAACGCTCGCCGAGCTGCGCGGTGAGGCCCAGGCTGTAATTGCGTGACTTCTCGGGCTTCAGGTCCTGTGCGCCCAGTCCGCGCGCGATGGGGTTGTTGACCGAGAGGATGCGCCCCTGCACCAGCGTTCCGTCGGCGCCATAGCCCGTCGAGGTCGATTCGAAGCCGACCTGGCTCAGCGACGGCGCACGCAGGTTGTTGGACACGGCGCCGCGAAGGGCGATCGCCTCGGTGATCGCGAAGCGGCCACTCAGCTTGCCGGTCCAGGCGGAGCCGAAATCGTTGTAGTGCTCATAGCGGCCTGCCGCATCGGCGAAGAACCGGTCGGTGAGGTCACCGGAGAGGTCGAGGTAAGCCGCACCGACGTTGCGATGAAGGTCGGCCGTGTCCTGCGGTGTGAGGCCGCCGCCCGCTTGCGCGCCGATAGGTGCGCCGACAACGGGCCCCACGGCATACGACGCGGGGTCGCCGGGGTACGTACGAAATCCCTCATGCCGAAACTCCGCACCCGTCGCCAGGGTGAACAGCTTCGATCCCCATTCGATGGAGCGGCTCAGGTCGAGGTTGGCGGTGCCCTGCGCGTTGTCGTACTTGCCGATGTTGAAGTGCGTCGGGCTGGCGTCGCCGAGTGACACGTTCACCGTATCGCGCAGGTCGTAATCGAAGGTGTTGCGGCCCCAGGTCAGACTCGCGTCGATATCCCATTCGCCGACGCGGCTGCGCGCACCGGCCGTGAGGTTGATATCGCGGTTATAGCCGAGCGACTCAGGGCGATAGCCCTCCGGATAGATCGACGGAACGTTGGCGTCGCTGTCCGGATAGCGGAAGTAGTTGTCGCCGACCGTCCGGCGCTGCGTGTACGTGCCGAACGCGTAGCCACGCACGGTATCGCCCAAAGGGAGTTCGGCGTTGAACCAGCCACTGTAGTTCTCGTTACGTGGATCGCCCGCGGCATAGTTGCGCTTGCCCTGCAGCGCGAGGTTTGCCGGGGAGAGGTTCTCCCACGAGGGGATCTGGTCAGGGCCGGCGCGGTTGGTCGGCTGGCGGTTGTTGCCTTCGATGCCGGCCCGGAGGAAGCCACCGTTCCCGCCGAGTTTCGTGCCGGCCTTCGCGCTGACATAACCGCTCTGGCCATCCGTAATCGTGCGGTCGCCGGGACGAAAGTTGGTGTGATACGCACCGTACGTGGCATCGACCTCGCCTCCCTCGGGCGCGTCGTCGAGGATGATGTTCACCACGCCGGCGATGGCATCGGAGCCGTATTGCGCGCCCGCGCCGTCGCGCAACACCTCGATGCGCTTGATCGCGCTGATGGGAATGGCATTGAAATCGACCGGCGTCGTGCCACGGCCGATCTTGGTATCGCTATTGACCAGCGCCGAGGTATGGAAGCGCTTGCCGTTGACGAGCACGAGGACCTGGTCGGGACTCATGCCGCGTAGCTGTGCGGCCCGCACATGGTCGGATCCCCCGGAGTTGGACTGGCGGGGAAAGTTGAACGAAGGCAGCAGGGTGGCCAGTGCCTGGCCGAGTTCGCCGTTGACGGCACCGGCGGAGCGAAGGTCTTCCGCCGTCAGCACGTCGATCGGCACGGGTGAGTCGAGGACGGTGCGGTCCTTGGCGTGCGTCCCCGTGACGACGATCTGGTCCAGGTTGGTGGCGGGCCGGTCGGCGTCTTGCGCGGCGACGGGAAGGGCGGTGAGGGCGATGACGATGGCGGAAGCGAGGCGGGAAGGGTGCATGGAAGTTCCTGGCGGGCACACGGGGTCGTTGCCGCCGAAGGGCGGACGACGAGGGGCGGGGAGCGGTCGGGGCGCGGCGTCAGCCGTGCGTGGCGCGGCCCGGGCGACATCGCGCATCGGCCGCGAGGCGGCATGCAACGAAGGCGGGGCGGGGCAGGCGGGAGCTCACGACAGGGTGGTTCCAGTGGCCGCAGGAACGTGCGAACCTTTCACTATTTGTTGCACCGCGGTGTACGCTGTGTCAATAGGTTGGACGGCTGGCCGTATGGACGTCCGTTTCTTGGAAGCTTGCGCAAGGGGTTTGTATGAGGGTTCTCGCCAGTCTTTTCCTCGTTGTGTCGCTGGTCACGGCGGGTTGCGTGAACTGGCCGGAGCACGGCCCCGCGACCGCAAACCACAGCAGCGCAACACTGAGCGGCGATGCCGCGCATCCCGACGCGACGCATGGATGGGTGCGCACGGAGCTTTACTTCGGCCTGGGCCTTGCTGACGGCCGGGACGGGGTGGATGAGGCTGTCTGGCGTGCCTTCCTGGACAACGAAGTGACGCCACGATTCCCGAGCGGTCTGACCGTGGTCGATGCCTACGGACAGTGGCAGGGCGTCAAGCAGACGAAGCCGGAGCGCCTGCGTTCGAAGATCGTGATCCTGCTCTACCCCGATTCGCCGACGCAGCAGGCGTCGGTCGACGCCATCCGCGCCGCGTGGAAGGCAAAGACGGGCGACCAGTCGGTTCTCCGTGTAACGCAGCCGGCGGACATCTCCTTCTGATGAACACAACTATCGCACCACGTCGCCGTTTCGGCGGCGGAGACCTCAACGGTGTGCTCGGCCTCGTCGTCGACAACCTCTCGCTGCTCGCCTTCATGGCCACGGCTCTCATCGGTATCTTCGGCATGCCCGCGGACATCGTGTTCCGCCGGATGTTTCCGGGGACCGCGTTGGGAGTATTGCTCGGCAACCTCGCCTACACCTGGATGGCCCGCCGGTTGGCGGCCCGCACCGGGCGCGAGGACGTTACCGCGATGCCGCTGGGCATCGACGCACCGACCACGATTGGCATGGCCTTGCTCGTCCTGGGCCCTGCGTTCGCGGGGTACCGTCAGGCGGGCATGGACCCGATCGCGGCAGGGGAGGCCACCTGGCACCTGGGTATGGCCTCGCTGGTCGTCATGGGTGTGCTGAAGTTCGTCCTGTCGTTCTTTGGCGCATGGGTCCAGCGTTCCGTGCCGCGTGCCGGCCTGCTCGGCTCGATCGCCGGCATCGCCCTGGTGCTGATGGGTTTCCTGCCGTTGGTGGAGATCCTGCGCGTGCCGGTCGTGGGTTTCGCTGGTCTGGGCGTGGTGCTTTACGCGCTGGTGGCCAAGCGGCGGCTACCGTTCGGCCTTCCAGGCGTGCTTGGCGCCTTCATTGTTGGCGTGGTCCTTTACTACGGGCTGGGGCCGTCGGGCTTCCTCGGTACCGGCTATCACTCGCCGGGCGCATGGCAGTGGCGACTCGGCTTCCCGCTACCGACGCTCGGTTTCATCGACGGCCTGCCGGCCACCGTGCCCTACCTCCCGCTGATCCTGCCCTTCGGCCTGTTGATGGTGGTGGGGGGCATCAACGTGACGGAGAGCGCCCGCGCCGCCGGAGACGACTATCCGACCCGGGACATCCTGCTGGTGGAGGCCCTGGCCACCCTGATCGCCGGCATGTGTGGCGGTGTAGCACAGACCACGCCGTACATCGGCCAGCCGGCGTACAAGGCGATGGGTGCGCGTACGGGCTACACCCTGGTCACGGGCCTGGTCATCGGGCTGGGCGGCGTTTTCGGTTACCTGGCGAACCTGGTGGAGTTGCTCCCGGTCGCCGTGCTCGCACCGATCCTCGTCTTCATCTCGATCGGCATCACCACCCAGGCCTTCGAGGCGACACCGCTACGCTACGCCGGCGCGGTGGTTTTCAGCTTCTTTCCGGCCATCGCACGCATGCTGGCGATCAAGCTGGGCGACCCGTCCATCGTCGACCCCGCGCACTTTGCCGCTCTGTATGGCGATGCCAGCCACGGCATCTCCGCGATGGCGGTCATCGTCATCCTCGGCAACGGCTTCATCATCACTTCGATGGTCTGGGCGAGCTTCGTGGTCGCGATGATCGACGGCCAGGTGCGTAAGGCAGCGGGCATCGTCGCGATCGGCGCCGTGCTCACGGCCATCGGCGTCATCCACTCGGTGGAACCGATTGGTTCGGTGTACCTGCCTTGGTTGCTCGATCCCGCCGCGCGTACGTTGGTGTGGCAATTTGTTGCGGCTTATGGGGCGCTGGCGGTGGTGTTGCTATTTCTCTCGGTCGGGCCGCGCCGGCGGTGATGCGATGCTTTCTACTGTAGGAGCCGATTCATCGGCGAACCCTCAGCGATGGTTGTCGCGAATGAGGCATTGCATCGCATCGTGTCGGCGGTTCAACCGCTCGCCCGATCACCACAAGGCCTCCTTCGCAACCTCGACAACCTGAGGGTTCGCCGCTGAAGCGGCTCCTACAGAAAGCAGCCTGGTCGCTCATCAAGCCTCGAGCAACGAAGCGGCGTGGCGCTTGTGCCGCACGCAACCTCAACGTCCGGTGTCGCGGTCGGGTTGGCCCTTGGGGCCGCTTAAGC
>NZ_JBFUIT010000183.1:0-8078 GCF_056401735.1 Luteibacter sp. P4_D7_3 | reverse complement strand
CCACGATACGTCGCGCCTACTTCGCTGCCGACAATGCGCGGCGGTGCCCCTGACACGTTGCAGAGATCGCCTCGCGCCGCGCCGGAAGCACCGCAGGATTCCACGGAATTCATCCAGCCCTGGCCGGTGATGTTCGCGTGGGCCTGTACATGCGGGCCGAGGTCATACTGCAGGCCACTGGAAAGGAACGGACCGGCGTTCACCGCATGCAGGGCAAGCGGCTGGGTACCGTCGGTGCGATCGTCTGACCTGAGGGCGAGCATGCGACCGTCCGGGGCGCGCCAAAGCGGCACCGAACCCTGCGCATTCTGGGCGTAACCGTCGGGTTGCTGGCCCAGGAGCCGCGTTGCCGTGGCGTCCGAACCCACCGGCGCAACTTGCCCTGCCGCGGCGAGCGGCATCAGCAGTAGCAAGGTAAGAAAGGATCTGCGCATGGTCATCTATCGGCAGGTGGCTGAAATCCCCGAGGTCCCGCATCAGCCTCGCGAGAACACCGCCAGTGTATCGCGTTTTACGTTTTACTAACACCCCGGAGGGCCACCTTCAGGAATCGGCCCGCCTGCCGTTTATGAGCATGAAGGGGAAAGGTTGCACGCTGGCGCAAGGCCCCTGAGACTGGCGCTCCACGCCCCATCGCGCGGCCGCCTTAACGCATATAGACTGAACCGACCATACCGGAATCCTTGCCAGGCGATGACTATCGCTCCAACCCAAAGCCCGTCCGTCAAGGCGCCCGGTCACGGTGAAAGCACCCCGTTGCGCGAGGCTGTCGAGCGGTTGCTACGGGCGGCTGAGGCGGAAGTGGTCCGGAGCGAGAGCGAGGCCTTCGCCCGCCACCTCATGCCGGGCGCCCGCGTGGCCTGGCGCGGGGCCGCCGAGCCACGTTCGAGCGGCCATGCCGTGCTCGAACTGGGAACCGACCCGCAAACCGAGCGGGTCCTCGAACTACATACGGCCGAGGCCAGCCTGCCCGATTCGGCCGAACTGATCGACTGGCTCGGCCGGCTGGCCTCGGTACGCCTGCGGCAGCTCGCCGAAACCGCGAATCTCTACGAGGCGATCTCGCGCCTGGCGCTCGCCGAGCGACTGCAGCGTGCTCTCTATGCCATTGCCGAGCAGGCCGGCGCCGAGCACAACATGAAGGACATGATGAGTGCGCTCCACGGCATCGTGGGCAGCCTCATGTATGCCGAGAACTTCTTCATCGTGCTGTTCGACGCGCAGAACCGCACCGTGCGCTTTCCCTACTTCGTCGACTCGCTGGATCCCGACATTCCGGACCCGGAAGGCATCCGCCCGATCGATGCGATCGAGAACTCGCTGACCTGGCATGTCCTGCAAGGCGGTAAGTCGCTGATGGGCGCGAGCACGGAGCTGGAAAAAAACCTTCCGGGCCCGCGCGTATCGATCGGGCCGCCCAGCGACGACTGGCTCGGTGTGCCGATGAAACGCGGCGACGACGTGGTCGGCGCCCTGGTCGTGCAGAGCTATCGCGACGACACGCGCTATACGCAGAACGATCGCGAGCTGCTGACCTACGTCGCCCAGCACGTGCAGACGGCGCTCGAACGCCGCCAGGCGCATGAAGAACTCGAGCGCCGCGTCACCACACGCACGGCCGCACTGCGCGAAGCCAATCGCGTCCTGCGCCAGCAGGTGCTGCAACGCCAGCGTGGCGAGCGCTTGCAGGCCGCGCTGTTCCGCATCGCCGAACTGGCGAACACCTCGGACAGCATCGAGAACTTCTACGCCGCCGTGCATCGCGTTATCGGTGGCCTCCTGTACGCGCGCAACTTCTATATCGCGCTGCTCTCCGAAGACCAGAACAAGCTGACGTTCCCTTATTCGGTCGACGAACTCGACGGCTCACGCGAGCCGCGCGAGCTCGGCCGCGGCCTCACCGAATTCGTCCTGCGTAACGGCAAGGCCCTGCTCGCCGACCGCGAGGAGATCGACCGACTCAATCGCGACCAGGTCCTTTCCACCAGCGGCGCACGCTCGCTCCACTGGCTGGGCGTGCCGCTCATCTGGAACGAAAAATCGATGGGTGTGCTGGCGGTGCAGAGCTATTCGCCCGAGCACACCTATAGCGCACGCGACCAGGAACTGCTGACCTTCGTCAGTTACCACATCGCCAATGCACTGCAGCGTAAGTACACCACCGAGTCGCTCAAGCAGGCCTACGCCAGCCTCGAACGCCGGGTGACCGAACGCACACGTGCCCTGGCCCTGGCCAACCGCGACCTGCGCGAGCAGATCGCGGAACGCGAGCGTGTCGAGCGGCGGCTCAAGTACGAGACCCTGCACGATTCGCTCACCGGCCTGCCCAACCGCACGCTCCTGTTGCAGCGCCTGGAGCAGGCGCTGAATCATTACCGCGAGAATCCCGCCGATCTCTTCGCGGTGCTCTTCATCGACCTCGACCGCTTCAAGGTCATCAACGATTCGGTGGGCCACCTCGTGGGCGACGACCTCCTGTTCCAGGTCGGTGGCCGCGTGCGTGCGTGCCTGAAAACACGCGATGTCGTCGCACGCCTGGGCGGCGACGAATTCGCCGTGCTCGTGGAAGGCATCACCGATCCGCAGGCCGCCACGCATATCGCCGAGCGCATCATCGCGCAGCTGCAGACGCCGTTCCGCCTGGGCGCGAAGGAGATCTTCACCTCCGCGTCGATCGGCATTGCGCTGCCCACGCCGGAATACACGCGTCCCGAAGAACTGCTGCGGGACGCCGACTCGGCCATGTACCGCGCGAAGGACGAAGGTCGCCACCGTGCAGCGGTATTCGACGACCGCCTGCGCCGTGAAGCGCTCTCGCTGCTTGAGCTGGAAGGCGACCTGCGCCGCGCCCTCACGCGCAATGAGTTCGTCCCGTTTTACCAGCCCATCGTGGACCTCGAAGACAACCGCGTCGTCGGTTACGAAGCCCTGCTGCGCTGGCGCCATCCGGAGCGCGGTCTGTTGCCGCCGGGGGACTTTCTCTCCGTGGCCGAAGACACCGGTTGTTCCGAAGCCATCGACTGGCAGATTTTCGAGCAGGTTGCCCGCCAGGTGCGCGCCCTCACACGCGACGAAGGCTTCGTCAGCATCAACGTGTCGGGCAGCCACTTCCGCTCACCAGACCTCGACCAGCGCCTGCTCGACCTGTTCGCCGAGCACGGCGTGCCGGCGCGGTGCGTGCGCGTGGAAGTCACCGAGCGGGCGCTGCTGGAGAACCCGGCGCAGGTCAAACGCATCCTCGAGAACCTTCGAGACCATGGCGTCGGCATCGCGCTGGACGATTTCGGCACCGGTTACTCGTCGTTGAGCTACCTGCACCAGTACCCGATCGAGACGCTGAAGATCGACCGTTCCTTCGTGATCGAGCTGCCCTCCGAAGACACCGACACCGACGCGCACAGCACGGCGGTGGTCCGGGCAATCCAGGCGCTGGCCAATTCGCTGCGCATGCAGGTCATCGCCGAAGGCATCGAAACCGAGTCGCAGATGCGCGCACTGCGTCGCATCGGCTGCCGTTTCGGCCAGGGCTTCCTGTTCGCCCAGCCCCAGCCGGCTAGCAAATGGCTGGCTGCTCCCTTGTCCCTCGACGCGTAGGGGTTATCGCGACCGGGTTTTCGCCGATGAATCGGCTCCTACAGGGAAGCCGGAGCTACTGCAGGGTTGAGGGGGACGGTGGGGTTTCGACCTGTGTCAGCAGGCGCTCGGCGTCGACGCGATCGAACACGTAGCGCGTGGCGCAGAACTCGCAGACGACTTCGATCTCGCCGTCACGATCGTCCAGGGTGGCCTCGACTTCCGTTCGGCCCAGCGCACGCAGCATGCCTTCCACGCGCTCCTGCGAGCAGGTGCAGCCGAAGGCGAGACCCTTCGCCTCGTAAACGCTCACGGTCTCCTCGTGATACAGCCGGTAGAGCAGCTCTTCCGGCAGGATCGACAGCATCTCGGAGCTGCTCAGCGTGTCGGTGAGGATGCCGACGCGCGCCCAGGCGTCATCGTCGTCTTCGGCGGCG
Organism: Luteibacter sp. P4_D7_3; assembly: GCF_056401735.1. Classification (NCBI taxonomy): domain Bacteria; kingdom Pseudomonadati; phylum Pseudomonadota; class Gammaproteobacteria; order Lysobacterales; family Rhodanobacteraceae; genus Luteibacter; species Luteibacter sp. P4_D7_3. The sequence goes on along the minus strand of NZ_JBFUIT010000183.1, from coordinate 4,068 downwards.
CTGTGGCCGCCTTCGCCCGCGATGGGCTGAAGCATGAGCCCCACCGCATGGTCGGCGTTGGCGGCGAGCAGGATGCGCGCAGGCAGCTGTTCGGACCGTTCGAAATAGTTTTCCAGCGCCTTCGCGATCGACGGCTCGTCCAGATCCACCACGCCCTGGTAACGACCGCGATCCACCTGCCCGATCGTGATGGCGAGCAAGGCGTTCGGCAACTCGTTCAGGTGCAGGCTCGACGGCATCGTGTCGGCGTCGTAACGCGCCAGGCCACGCAGGTGCCCCTGGTCGGTGCACTCGGCAAAGAGCAGGCGCAGCGCACCCTCGCTCTTGAACTCCAGCGACAGTGAGCCATCGAACTTGATGTTTCCGGTAAGCAGCGCACTGGCCGCCGCCGCCTCGCCCAGCGTGTTGCGGATATCCGTGGGGTAGTCACCGCGTGAAGCGATCTCGCGCCAGCTGGCGCCCAGGCGCACGAGCACGCCGCGAACGCCTGCTTTCTCAAGCATGAAGCGGTGCAGCACGTCTTCGGATGACAGGGTTTCGACGATCGAATCGGTCACGGTGGCCTCCTGGTGATCCGACGAAAGATGGGGCCATGCCGGCGTACCGACAAGCCCGGCACGCGCCGGGCCCCTATACTGCGCCATCCTTTGCCACCGCGCTGCCATGAGCCCGACGCCCCGCTCGCTGCCGATTCGACTTGCCCGCTACGTCGGCCTTGTCATCCTTGCCTGGTTTGCCCTGTCATGGCTGGTCGTACTCCTGCTGCGCTTCGTGCCGCCGTGGACCAGCGCCATGATGATGGAGCGCCGCGTGGAGGCATTCGTCACCCATGAGCCGGATTTCACCTTTCGCCATCGCTGGGTAGGGTGGGACGCCGTGTCGCCCCAGGTCGGGCTGGCCATGGTGGCCGGCGAGGACCAGAAATTTCCGTTTCATCACGGCTTCGACATCGATGCGATCCAGGACGCGATCGACGCCTCGGATGAAGGAAAACGCCTGCGCGGCGCCAGCACCATCAGCCAGCAGGTGGCGAAGAACCTCTTCCTGTGGAACGGACGCAGCTTCGTCCGCAAGGGACTGGAGGCGTACTTCACCGTGCTGATCGAGGCAACCTGGCCAAAGCGTCGCATCCTCGAGGTCTATATGAATATCGTGGAGCTCGGTAACGGCATCTACGGCGTCGGCGCGGCCAGCGACGTGTTCTATCGCACCACGCCCGACCGCCTTGGCGTGATCCAGGCTGCGCGGCTGGCAGCCGTACTGCCCAATCCGCGCCGCTTCCGCGTCGACGCGCCCAGTGCCTACGTGCAGAAGCGCACCGCCTGGATTGCGCAACAGATGGGACAACTCGGCGGCCCCGCCTATCTCACCCGACCGGCACCCGTCGCCGGGCGCGTTCGCTAAAGGATCGACATGACGTTCTCACTGGCCATTGTGGTTCCCGCTTACAACGAGAGCGATGTCATCGACGCGTTCCATGCCCGGATCGGCGCGGTACTCGACGGGATCGAGGCCACGGCACGCGTGATCTACGTGGATGACGGCAGCAGCGACGACACCTGGCAGAAGCTCTGTGCGATCTCGGGCGCCGACGGGCGGGCGACGGCACTGCGGCTGTCGCGCAACTTCGGCAAGGAGGCCGCCATGACCGCCGGCCTCGACGCCGCCGATGCCGACGCGGTGGTCGTCATCGACGCCGACCTGCAGGACCCTCCCGAACTCATTCCCGAGCTCATCGCGCGCTGGCGCGAGGGCTTCGACGTCGTTTACGCGACCCGCGGCGAACGCGACGGCGAAACACGCCTGAAGAAATTCACCTCCGCGGCGTTTTATCGCGTCATGGAGCGTCTCTCCGACACGCCGCTGCCGCGCGACACGGGCGACTTCCGCCTGCTCTCGCGCCGCGCCGTGGCCGCCCTGGGTGGCCTGCGCGAGCGCCAGCGATTCATGAAGGGCCTGTTCGCCTGGATCGGTTACCGGCAGACCGCCGTGACCTATCACCGCGACGCCCGCTACGCTGGCGCCACCAAGTGGAATTACTGGCGCCTGGGCAACCTGGCCATCGAGGGCATCACCTCGTTTTCGGCAGCGCCCTTGCGAGTGGCCACATGGGTGGGCCTTTCGGCCGCCGTCCTCGCCTTTCTCTATGGCATCTGGGTGTTGCTGAAGGTGCTGTTCTGGGGCGATCCGGTGCGCGGCTACCCGACCCTGATGGTCGTGATCCTGTTCCTCGGCGGCATTCAACTGCTCGCCCTGGGAATCATCGGCGAGTACGTGGGCCGAACGTATGCGGAGAGCAAACGCCGCCCGCTTTACTACGTGGAATCCCGCCAGGGCGGCGAGCCACCCTTCACCTCATCGTGACGCCTCGCGGCGGCTGACGGCGCTACACTGGACCATCGCGGCGACGCGCGCCGCCTCCACCCGGAGAGTCGAGAATGCAGCAGGTCAAGCATCTCCTGGACGCCAAAGGCAAGGAAGTCTATGCGGTGGCGCCAGACGCGCCGGTCTACGACGCCATCCGCCAGATGGCCGAGAAGAATGTCGGCGCGCTGGTCGTCCTCAAGGGCAGTGAACTGGTCGGGATCGTTTCCGAGCGCGACTACGCCCGGAAAGTCATCCTGAAGGACAGGTCCTCCCGCGACACCCCCGTCGCCGACATCATGACGCCGACCGTTATCACGGTCTCGACGAGTGCCACGGTGGACGAGTGCATGCGCTTGTGCACCGACGGCCGTCTGCGCCACCTGCCGGTGCGTGACGGCGACCGTGTCGTCGGCGTGATCTCCATCGGCGACCTGGTCAAGGCGGTGATTTCCGAGCAGAGGCAGACGATCAACCAGCTCGAGAGCTATATCACCAGCTAGGTGTCCTTCGCGCCCGACTCCGGAAGGAGGTCGGGCGATACCGCCGCGCGACGGGCCACGATGGTGGCCACGCCACAGAGCGCCGCGCTGATCAGGCCGAGACCGGCAATGCCGACGCCCAGCCCGCGCAAGGCAGTGAGTGCCGAGGTGACCAGCACGTCGCCAAACCGCCAAACCGTGGTCTCGATGAAGTTCTTGCCCTTGTAACGCGCCTCGCGCGGCATGCGCGTGTAAAGCGCATCGGACGCGGGTTTGGTCATGCCGTAGGTCATGCCGCGCGTCCCGATCTGCACGATGGTCAGCAACGAGACCACAGAGCCGAATACCGCGATGTCCGCGGGGCCGTAGATACCCAGCAGGGCCAGCAGGACGAAGTTGACGAGGGTCGGCAGCACCATCGCCCAGACCGTGCCCAGCCCGCGCATGAGCAGCGGCGTGATGGTGAGCTGCAGCACGGCGCCGAAACTGTTGATCGCAAAATCCAGGTCCGCATAGAACCGGGTGCGCTCGGCAATCCCGGGGTAGTGCAGCTTGGTGTAATCCGCCATGAGCGCGTAGGCCAGCGTGGCGATGCCATCGCTGAGCAGCATGAGGATGGCCATGTAACGCAGGAAGGGCTGGGCGAACGCGGCCTTCGCGCCGTCCAGCAACGATCCGCCAACCGGGGCACCACCGCTCGTATCGTTGGCCGCCCCCCCATCCGACAACGTTAGCAGCAGCCCCAGCGCGATCAACAGGGTAATCGCCGACACCAGGAGCAGCGCAGGTACACCGATCGATGCGACGAGCAGGGATGTCAGCACGGGCCCGACCAGGGCACCCGCCATGCCGCCGAAGGCGATGAACGGAAACATCAGCCGCGCCTGCACGCTGCGATAGATGTCCGCCATGAAGCTCCAGAACAGCGACACCACGAAGAGGTTGAAGACGCTTACCCAGACAAAGAACACGCGTCCCAGCGCGACGGCACCGATGCGGTCCTGGACGGCGAAGGCAGGGATGAACCCGACCAGGCAGGCGGCGAAGAACACATAACTGCCCAGCAGGACGCGTCGGCGCGGGAACCGCGAGACCAGCCAGCCGAACACGGGGGTCAGCGCCAGCATCACCACCAGCACGATCGCGTAGAACAGGGGCAGCGAGGACGACCCCGCCGCTCCCACCAGCTGGTCGCGGACCGGTCGGATCACGTAATAGGAGG
>NZ_JBFUIT010000182.1:0-8095 GCF_056401735.1 Luteibacter sp. P4_D7_3 | reverse complement strand
GCTCTGCGCCAAGGCCGCGCCGGCACCGCCGATGGATACGGCGAAAGCCACGGCAAGCGCGAGCTTGCGGCGCGGCGGCGCGACTGAACGGTTTGCGTACTGCATGGAACGTCCCTCCTGAAAAAACGCGTGACGAATAAACGGGTGAAGTCGTCCGCATCCGCGCGGCACGCGGACGTTCCGCCGAAAGCATCGGCGGGCGGAAAACCAACTGGAAGAATTTCGCTCGGCCGAACGCCTCTTACCGGGCGGGCGGCGTCACGTCGTCAATCGAAAGGGGTGCGCGCAATGGCGTGGTTTGGCATTTCTTTTGCTCCCCAAAAAGATCGTGCAAGACGTCATCCATGGCGAAAGTCGCACCCGCTCATCATGTCCCCTGAGGCGAGCTGACGACAGCGCCGAAGCGGCGCGTGAAAACAACGTAAAGTATTGCTGTCATTCGTAACAATAGGAAAAAGTCCTAAGCAACTAATTGCGGGGCGAACCGCAAGAACTTACGTTGCAAGTGCCAGGCGTCTTGCCTGCTGTGACACCCCCCGTTTAACGTCGGGAAATGGCACTGGTAATCACGATTCTTGTCCTCCTCCTCGTCGTCGCGCTTTCGGGCGCCATCGTCCGGGTGCTCCCGGTCCGGCTTCCCCTGCCGATTTTGCAGATCGCTCTGGGTGCCCTTCTGGCCCAGCCGTTCGGCATGGATGTGGAATTCGACCATGAGCTCTTCTTCCTGCTCTTCATCCCGCCGCTTCTGTTCGCGGACGGGTGGCGCATTCCCAAGCGCGAGCTGTTCCTCTTGCGCGGGCCCATCCTCGCCCTTGCCGTCGGATTGGTCTTCTTCACGATCCTGGGTGTCGGGTACTTCGTTCACTGGCTGATCCCGACCGTACCCCTGGCGGTGGCCTTTGCGCTGGCCGCCGTGCTCTCGCCGACCGACGCGGTCGCGGTCACCTCGATCACCGGCGAAACGCCGATCCCCTCGCGACTGATGCACGTGCTTTCCGGTGAGGCGCTGCTCAACGACGCCTCCGGCCTGGTCGCCCTGCAGTTCGCTGTGGCGGCGGAGATCACCGGCAGCTTCTCGTTGGGCAAGGCGTCGATCGACTTCGGGGTGATGGCCTTGGGGGGCATCCTCGCCGGCGTGCTGGTGAGTTATACGTTCGGCATCTTCCGCCGGCGCCTGGTGCGCTGGAGTGGCGAGGTGGATCCGGCCAGCCAGGTCGCCTTGCTCCTGCTGCTTCCTTTCGCCGCTTACCTGCTCGCCGAGCATTTCGGCGTCTCGGGCATCCTCGCCGCCGTCGCCGCCGGGATGACAATGAACTACACCGACGTGCTCAAGGGTGGCTACGTAGCCACACGCATGCAGAACGGTGCGGTGTGGTCGATGGTGGAGTTCGTCTTCAACGGCCTGATCTTCCTGCTACTCGGCTTGCAGCTTCCCGGCATCGTCGACGGCGCGAAGGGTGATCTCGCGCAGGCGGGCGGCGGCGAACTCTGGTATCTGCTCGCCTACGTTCTCGCGATCACGCTGGCCCTGGTCATCCTTCGTTTTATCTGGGTCTGGGTGTCGCTGCGCTTCGTCCTGCTGCGCGCGCTTCATCGCGGAGAAAAACGACCCAGGGTGGGAACGCGGATGGTCTGGACCACGGCGCTTGCAGGCGTGCGCGGTGCGATCACGATGGCGGGTGTGCTTTCACTCCCGCTGATGAAGAGCGAGGGCGTGCCCTTCCCCGTGCGGCACCTGATGATCCTTCTCGCCAGCGGCGTGATTCTGTGCACATTGGCCATCGGTGCGATCGGCCTGCCGCTGGCCGTCAAGGGGCTGAAATTTCCAGGCGAAGACCCCCGTGTTCGCGAGGAGCGCAGGGCACGGGCGCTATCGGCCGAAGCGGCACTGCGCGGCATCGCTGACGAGCAGCAGCGGGTGGACGAGAGCGGCGATGTCAACGCCATTGCGCTTGCCTCGCGCGTTGCATCGCGCGTGATGGCGGATTACCAGCAGCGGCTCGAAGCGGCCGGTGATGAAGGCGACGTTCCACAGAAAGCACGCGCCGAGGCGGGCACGGAGCGCGTCATGCGTCTGGCGGCGCTGCGTGCCGAGCGTCGAGAGTTGTACAACCTTCGTCGAAGCCATGAAATCAATGACGACACGTTGCGTACGTTGATGCGTGAGATCGACCTTGCGGAAGCGTCGCTGACGAGCCTGCATTCCGGGTAGGAGTCGATTCATCGGCGAAGGGCGCTCGCCTCAAAGACCAAAAAACGCCTCCGTCGTACGCACACTGGCGTCAGTCAGCGCTTCCTTCGACTCCCCCCGATCGCGTGCCACTTCGTCTCGAATGTGCGCAAGGTACATCGGCTCGTTACGTCGGTCCTTGGGCATGGGCCGCACCGTTCGCGGTAGCAGGTACGGCGCATCGGTCTCGAGCATCAGCCGGTCGGATGGAATGAGCTTCACCAGTTCGCGCAGGTGCGCACCACGCCGCTCATCGCAGATCCATCCGGTGATCCCGATATGGCAATCGAGGTCGAGATAATCGCGCAAGGCCTCTTCGGTGTCGGTGAAACAGTGCACCACGGCGGCGGGAACGCGGTGGCGAAAGCGCTTCAGGATGGCCAGGAAATCGTGGTGTGCGTCTCGCTGGTGCAGGAAGAGAGGCTTGCCCACGTCTACGGCGATCTCCAGCTGGCGTTCGAAGACGACCCTCTGAATGTCCCGGGGGGAGTAATTGCGGTTGTAGTCGAGCCCGGTTTCTCCGACGGCGCGAACTTCCGGCTCGCTGGCGAGTTGCCGGAGCACGATGTCGGTGGCTTCGTCGTAGTCCACGGCGTGATGGGGGTGTACGCCCGCCGTGGCAAACAGGCGGCCGCCGCTGGCTCTGGCTAGCTCGAGCGCGTGCTCGCTTCCTTCCCGTGAGGCGCCGGTCACGATCATTCGGCCGACGCCATGCGCACGGGCGCGGGTCAGCACATCGTCAAAGTCTTGACGGAAGGATTCGTGGGTCRGGTTGGCTCCGATATCGATCAAGTCCATGATTTCTTTCGCTTTGAGACAAGGGTTTGAACGTGAAGACGAGCGTGTTATTGCCACGCAAGGCCATGAATTAGAAGGTCTAATGACATCACAAACGTGCTGCGTCGGGGTTTCCGGCTTGGCCGTTTGGTCTATCGAAAACTTACCGTCAAACGATTGACGTTCGTATTTTCCTGCTGCTAGTTTTCAAAGACGGACGTCAAGAAGACGTCGCTCGGGAGCGCGCCGTTGGAGCTCGAAACCAGTCACACGGATGCAAGGCAGGGGTTTCAAAAGGAAGGCGGCCGGCAACCGGTTCGCCTCACGCAGTACCACGGGCAAGGGGACATACAGATGGTAAACCGCACCGCTGCGGGGACGCTTGTCGACCCGCCGATTCGGGGTTGTACCGCGCCATAAGTCGTCTTCGGATTTTGCGTTGAGGGGAACGTCGAATCCTTCAGGTGTTTGCGCCGGCGAGGGGGCCTTCGTCGGCTGGCGTGCAGGGAGGGGTCCCGGCGCCGCACTAGGGAGGTATGCGTAATGACATCACGAACACTGGCACAGGCCATCGGCCTCGTGCTGACGGGCATCTTCACCGTCGCGGGAGCGGTCCACGCCGCGGAAACGCCTGCGACCCAGGCAACTCCACAGGTCCGCGCCGTCCAGGCCGGACAGCAGGTCGCCATCGACCCGGCGACCGGAAAGATCCGCGCGCCGACCGACGCAGAGCGCGCCGCGTACTCCAAGGCATTCCAGGCTCGGCAGAACCGGGTTACATCGCTCTCCACGCAACCGCGCACCAATGCCGATGCAGTGAAGACGGCGCRCAAGGTCACCCTCCAGAGCGGGGCGAAAGCCACCGGGATGCGCCTGCCCCAGGAGCGGATGAGCAGCGTCGTCGCCACGCGCGCGGCGGACGGATCCATCAGCATTCACCATGACGACCACGGCGCCCAGGTTGCGCCCAAGGCACCGGAGGTTACCCGATGATCCGCCGCGGCCTTCTTTACTCAGMCCTTCTCGCAGCCGGTCTGTTCGGCGCCATGAGCGTCAGCGCCGCCGAGATCAAGATCGTCAACCAGGACGTCGGTACGGGACAGGGTCTCGACGACCATACGCCCGCCACGCCCGTGGGAGGCAACCCGGGCACGACCTTCGGTCAACAGGCGCTCAACGTCTTCCAGTTCGCGGCGGACATCCACGGCGCTTACCTGAAAAGCAACGTTACGATCGTCAACAACGCGACCTTCAAGCCGCTGGAATGCGACGCCACGGGCGGTGTACTTGGATCCTCCGGACCCTTGTCCGTCTTCTTCTTTGATGCCGCGAACCTTCCGGCGGGTGCCAAGGCCAACATCTGGTATGCCGGGCCGGAGGCCGATGCGCTGGCTGGCGAAGACCTCGACCCGGGCAATGCCGACATACAGAGCCAGTTCAACGGTAAACTGGGCCAGCCCGGCTGTATCGAAGGCTCGAAGTGGTACATGGGCCTGGATCACAAGGTTCCCGACGGACAGATCGATTTCCTCAACGTCGTGCTACATGAAATGTCGCACGGTCTCGGCTTCCTCGACCTCACGGACCTGACGACCGGCCAGGACTTCCCGGGCGACGCCACCTCGCATCCGAACATCTACGGTTCCTTCGTCAAGCATGACGGCACGCTTTGGGACGACCTGACGCCGGCTCAACGCGTGACGGCCGCGCTGGATGATGGCCACCTGGCCTTCTCCGGTGCGACAGTGATTGCTGAAGCCCCGCTCGCGCTGAGCCAGCCCGACGTGTATCGCGTGACCGCCCCGGCCGCCGCCGCCGGCGATTATCTGTACGCCCAGGCCAGCTTCGGCCCGACCGCCACTGCGGCGAACTTCTCTGGCGCCGTGGTACAGGCCGTGCCGAACGATGGCTGCGCCGCCATCACCAACGCCTCCGCCGTCGCCGGCAAGGTCGCGCTGATCGATCGCGGCACCTGCGACTTCGCAACGAAGTCGCTCAATGCCCAGGCTGCCGGCGCTAAAGCCGTACTCCTCGCCAACAACCAGCCCGCTGCGGTCACGCCGGGTGGCACGCCTGTCTCGCCGGTGACCATCCCGGTGATCCTGGTGAACCAGGTCGACGGCAATACGCTGAAGGCGAACCTCGCAGGTCTCACCGGCACCGTGGGCAAGGGCACCGGTCTTGCCGGAACGAATGCCGACGGCGTTCAGATCTACGCGCCGGCGGTACTCGCGGAAGGATCGTCGTTCTCGCATTACGACACGCGCCTGACGCCCAACGCGATCATGGAATACGCCATCAACCAGGATCTCCGTGGTGAGATCGACCTCGACCTGGGTCCGGCGTTGTTCCAGGATATCGGCTGGGGCATCGACCGCAGCAACCAGTTGCTGCTCACCTGCGACACCGGCATTCCGAAACTCGTGCCGGGCGGCATCATCATCGGTGCCAACGTGATCGCCAACGCGAAGATCCTCGCCGGCAACGCCGCCGACTTGGGCACCTATCGTGCGGGCATCAGGGCGTACGAAGGGCAGCTTGCCGCGGACGGCCTGATCACCGCCGGCCAGGCGACAAGCCTTAACGCCTGCCTGTCCGATGCGGAAACGCAAAAGCAGTACACCGCTTTCGGCCCGCCGCCGGCACCGCCGGCCATCGTGCTCGCCAACAACGCCGCCCTGAACAACCAGAAGGGTGCCGCCGCCTCGACCACCGCGTACCAGCTCACGGTACCGGCCAACGCGAAGACCCTGACCCTGCGTACCTATGGTGGCTCGGGTGATGTGTCTATCTCGGTGACCGATCCGAAGGGCGTGGTGAAAGCGCAGCCCAATCGTCCGGGTAACAGTGAGCCATTCACGGCGACCAAGCCCGCTGCCGGCGTGTGGACGCTGACCGTGAAGGGTGAAAAGGCGTACTCCGGCGTGAGTGTGCTGGGTGCGTACACGCTCTGACGCATGACCTGGAAGAGGCCCCGGTTCCCCGGGGCCTCGACCTTCGTGGGGCCCGCGTCGCGGGTAGGGGAAAAGACACGACGTTTGGACGGCTGGACGGCCTTCGGGCCACCGGTCTTCGGATACCTCGTCCGCCGCGGTCGCGACGGACTGGCGATGGGCCGCGCGCCGCGCGCCCGCGCATCGATCGCTAACAAGCGGACATCTGGGAGGAAGGTTCACGTGAATACCATCTACAGCAAGGTCTGGAACAAATCGCTCGGCATCCTGGTCGTGGCATCGGAGCTGGCACGCGCGAATGGAAAGGGTGGCGCCTCCCGACGTCTGCGCGCCGCGATGGCCGCGCTTCCACTGGCCGCCGGCGTGATGCTGGCGCTGGGTAGCGCGCCTGCGCAGGCAGGCAACGTGTGCGGTGGTTATCTGCTCGGCATCCAGGGCAAGGCGCCGGTCGCCAAAGGCACGGATGCCTTCGCCTGCGGGACCTCAAGCAAGGCTGCCGGAAACTACAGCACGGCGGTTGGTACAGCAGCGAACAGCAGTGGCGACTACAGCGTCGCACTGGGCCAGAATGCACAGTCCCCCGGTGCCTGGTCGACGGCGATGGGCCAGAACGCCCGCGCCACCGGCACGGACAGCATTGCGATCGGCGAATCGTCATTTGCCAGTGGATCGGCCAGTTCCGCCTTCGGAACGGACGCGAGCGCCACGGCGAAGAACGCCGTCGCCCTCGGCGATGGGTCAGTCGCCAATCGCGCCAACACGGTGTCGATCGGCAAGGTCAACGAAGAGCGTCAGCTGGTGAACGTCGCCGACGGCACGCAATCCACCGATGCGGTCAATAAACGGCAGCTGGATAAGGTTTCGACCTCGGTGAATGGCGTGTCCACACGTGTGGACACGCTGTCCACGAAGGTCGACGGTGTATCGACCCGGGTGGACAACCTCGCGGAAAGCACCAGCGACGCCGCGCACTATTTCAAAGCTAACGGTAACGGTGACGGCAGCGACGATGCGCAGGCCAACGGTCAGTACGCGACCGCTTCCGGCTCGGGTGCATTCGCCGGCGCCGATGGTGCGACGGCAAGCGGCAGCGGCGCCGTCGCGACAGGCACGAACGCCACGGCGAGCGGCTATGGCAGCGTCGCCACGGGACAGAACAGTGCCGCCTACGGTGCGGGTGCGCAGGCCAACGGCCCGGGCAGCGTGGCCGTCGGCGGCGTGGCCGTGGACGCAGACGGTAATCCGCTGATCACCAACGGGGGAGTGCCGGTGGACACTGGTGCAACCAGCGCGGGTGTCGGTGGTACGGCGGTCGGTGCGAGCGCGCAGGCGAGCGGTTTTGCTGCGTCGTCGCTAGGCGTTGGTGCGTATGCAAGCGGCGCGCAGTCGACCGCCGTGGGTGCGGTGGCGAATGCACTCGGCGACTTCTCGACCGCCAGTGGTTCGCAGGCGACCGCCGCAGGTGATCAGTCGGTCGCCAACGGATTCGGATCGACGGCGTACAGCGCGGGCTCGACGGCGATCGGTGCCGGTGCCAGCGCATCTGGCGAAGGCAGCATCGCGATCGGCAACTTCGCCGAAACAGGGTTCGGGTTGTTCGGCCTCGAGAGTGCCAATGCGGTCGCTCTCGGCACGAACAGCTGGGCGCTCGGCAACAACGCCACGGCGCTCGGTGCGAATGCCTGGGCACTGGGTGAGAACTCCGTAGCGCTCGGCGCGGATTCGCAGGCCGATCGTGACAACACGGTATCGGTCGGCACCGCAGGCCATGAGCGGCAGATCGCGAACGTCRCCGCCGGAACCGAAGACACCGACGCGGTGAACAAGGGCCAGCTCGATTCGTCGGTGAGTGGCGCCACGCGCTACTTCAAGGCGAACGGTCTGAACGACGGTAGCGATGACGCGTTGGCAACTGGCCAGTACGCGACTGCCTCGGGCTCGGGTGCCTTTGCCGGCGCCGATGGTGCCACGGCGACCGGTAGCAGCGCGGTGGCAACCGGCAACAACGCGACGGCAAGTGGTTACGGCAGCGTGGCTACCGGACAGAACAGCGCCGCCTACGGTGCGGGTGCGCAAGCCAACGGCCCGGGCAGCGTCGCTGTTGGCGGCGTGGCTGTGGACGAAGACGGCAATC
>NZ_JBFUIT010000181.1:0-8097 GCF_056401735.1 Luteibacter sp. P4_D7_3 | reverse complement strand
GTCATGACGGTCTCTATCCGACTACCGCTACGCATCGCTCGCCTCGACTGTACTGGCTTGGAAAGCATTACAGTTTCTTTTAATTGTACTGCTTTGTGCCTCGTTTCGGCCCTTTCCGGATGCTCAACTTCATCGGTCTGATAAGGAACGACCGATGGAAAAAGCAGCAAGTGGATGGATCAATGGATTCATCGGTGTCGCCATCTTCGCCGGCTCATTGCCGGCAACGCGTGCGGCCGTGGCGGACTTCGATCCGATATTCCTGACCTGTGCGCGGGCATCCATTGCCGGACTGTTGGGACTGGCGCTCCTTTTGGTGCTGGGACAACGGCGACCGGCATTCGTCCATCTCGTGCCCCTGGCGATGACTGCTTCAGGGGTCGTCGTGGGCTTTCCGCTGCTGACTGCGCTGGCATTGCGGCATGTCACATCCGCCCACTCGGTCGTCTTCGTTGGCTTGCTTCCGCTGTGCACGGCCATCTTCGGTGTGCTTCGCGGAGGCGAGCGTCCCCGACCCGTCTTCTGGGTGTTCTCGATCTGTGGTGCTGCGCTGATCGCAGGCTACGCGGCCATCAGCAGCGCGGGCGGATCCGCCCAAGGCGACCTGCTGATGCTGGCCGCCATAGTCGTCTGCGGCATGGGGTACGCCGAAGGCGCGCGCCTTTCGCGCATCCTGGGAGGCTGGCAGGTCATCAGTTGGGCGCTGGTGTTGGCGCTACCCGTCATGTTGCCAACGGCGCTCGTCACCATGCCCGCCTCGTTCGAGCACGTGAGCCGGGCCGGGTGGCTTGGCCTTGCCTACGTCTCGGTATTCAGCATGTTGATCGGTTTCGTGTTCTGGTATCGCGGACTGGCGCAGGGCGGCATCGCAGCGGTAGGACAACTGCAATTGGTCCAGCCCTTCATGGGCCTCGCACTCGCCGCGCTACTGCTGCGAGAAACAGTGAACTGGACTATGTTGCTCGTTACGCTAGCCGCGGTGGCGTGTGTTGCCGGGTCGAAGAGGTATGCATCCCCGGCGCAAGGTAAGCTTTAGGCTTACACCTTAGGGGCGTTATTCCGTGCGGACATTCTCGATCATCGTCATGCTAGTGATCGCATCCATGGCAGGCAGCGCCGCTGCTCATGCCGAAGACTGCGACGAGGCATCCAGTCAGCTGTCAATGACCACGTGTGCCGACCAGGAATTCGAGGCGGCAGATAAGCAATTGAACGCCACGTACCGCCAGGTCACCGCTCGGTTGAAAGGTGATCAGGCCGCGACCTCACTCCTGATCAAGGCACAACGCGCGTGGCTTACATTTCGCGATGCGCAATGCGAGTTCGCCGCCTCGGCGAACGCCCAGGGGAGCATCTATCCGATGCTGATTACCCAATGTCGCAGTGCTGCCACACACGCCCGAACCAAGGAGCTGGAAGCTCTTCTTCACTGTGAGGAAGGCGACATGAGTTGCCCTGTGCCCGGACCGTAATCCCGGGCTATCGTAAGCTTCCCCGTCAAGCAGACATTTCAAAACTAGAACATCAGGCGGCTTGTTGACGGTATCGAGGCGTGAAAAGAGGTGTTGATCGAGGACTTCTTCGCGGAAGGTTCGATTGAATCGCTCGATGTACGCATAGACTTTCCCGTACCAGACACGTCGACAGTGAGCGCGCCCCTGCAGGACGGCATGATCAGCACGATGCCGTGAATACCGTCGCTTTCCACTCGCGCGGTCAAGGCAATGCGGCGGTGATCATAGACAGATGGGCTGGCACCCGAGACCGACGTGAAGACGCCCTACTTGTCGATGCAAAGCGAGATCGGTTTCGATCTCACCTCACCTTCGAAGCCTGCAAAATCTTTTGCCATTCCATCGTGGTAGATCGCCGAAATGGTGTAACAACCCTTTGTCAGCATATGAGCGTTCTTGATGATCTGAAGATTGAACATATGCCCGATTACTTGCCCAGGCGTCAGTATGATGTACGTACTTTCAGTAGGAACTTCGGGATTAATGTGCGACGCGTCAGGGAAGACCTTTGCGTGATTTCGAATATCGAAGGTCAGGCTCCCGAAGATCCGATCAAGCAGGAAGTCCTTACGCACCTTGACCGCGTTGTCTTGTGTGTTCGCAACAATAACGTAGATATCGCCCTTGTCACGCGACACTTTCAATGAAAGCTCGTCGGAAGCATGAGACAGCACAGGAACCGCCATCGCAATTACGAAGGCGATGATCTGCTTCTGGAAATATTTCATATCAATCACCTAAAGGCTTATAGATGCGATGACCAATCAAGGACTTATTAATCGCCGCGGTAGGACAACTGCAACTGGTCCAGCCCTTCACGGGCCTCGCACTCGCCGCGCTACTGCGAGAAACGGTGAACTGGACGATGTTGCTCGTTGCGCTTGCGGCGGTGGTGTGTGTTGCCGGGTCGAACAAGTATGCAAGCCGGGTCACATGAATTGCGATGCTTCCCGATAGCATCACTTCTACGCCGATGTGAAATACGCCGCGTTCCTCAGAATCGCCGGCTCAAGCACTCTCAGCACGTCGCTCGCCTGGATTCTCAGAGGCTCCCACGAGCGATGCCGCATGGTGGCGATGGATCCCTCGCGACTGTTCGTAGGCAGGCCCCCGACGACGATGGCCTCCTCAGGCAGTTCCTTCAATGCACTAGCTAGCCTGACGAGCGCAGCAGACTGAGCTTCCGTGAAGTACGACATCGGAGAGCTGACCATATTTGGAATCGGCCCTGAAACGTCCTCCTGAATTTCCCAGGCGGCGTTGTAGTTACCCATCACTTCGCACTGTTCCTCGGCAGTGAGCTCAAGAATGCGAAGTGCCTTGAGGAAGTAGAAGATTTCGTGCTCGAACCACTCTTCCTCGGATATTTCTTCGTTCTCGATGGGTCCTCCACCCGACTACCTGCTTGAATCCATCATTACTTTCACGGCCGCCCTACCCCCGGGGGTCATAAACGGAAGCAGCGCGTCGAAGTCCGCAGTGAACCCGATGTCACAGCCGTCTCCCGTCGCCCATTGGTTGAAGGCCATGCCGGTGGCGGTAAGACTGATACGAAACGACACCGCACCGGTGTATTTCGCCGTGCAGTTGTCGTCGCCTGCCGGTATATCACCGGGCTTCACGAACTTCGCCAGCAGTGGCGCGGGCATGGTCGCCGAGTCATCGGCGCCTGGGGTACCTTTCGCACCGAACCATCCCCACAGGTCGACACGCTTGCCCGTCACCAGGTCCCAGGTCAGGTCGTGACTCGAAATACCGCTTTGTCCCATGCCAGCCGCCCATGAGTAGAAGTTTATCGACAGGTACCGGCCTAACCAGAACGAAGGTGCCACGGTCGTCTCGTCGTCCATGACGAACCCGCGCGTGCTCAGGTCGTTGCGACGTCGGGCGTTGTACTCAGCCACTGTTGCCGGGCTGTCGTCGATGAACTGGCGAAGGTCGCGGTTGATGGCGTCGGCGGCGGCACCCGGTAAAAGGATCTGGATCGTCGCCTGGTTCAGGCCGGATAGCGTGCGGTAGCCGTGACCATTGAAGTCATTGCGCGGGCCGGTGACCACGCGCGGCGCGGTTGGCGCTTCCAGCAGCGCGACGAAGGCATCGCTGCCGCAAGCTTTTGGGTCGGCTACACCGGCGCGGGTCAGCGCGACAGGCACCCCGACCGCGTCATCCTTTTTCTTCTTCCAGCTGCCGGCGAGCGTGCCGCTCCCCGCGGCCAGTTCGACTTCCCAGACGCCGTCGGCTTCCTTGATGGTCTTGTTACTCGCGTCGAAGCCAACGCTGATGGGCACGAGGTGCTTGAGGTAGTAGTAGCTGCCCTCCGCCCCGTGGGTGTCCGAGCGATTGAAGCAGGCGACAACAGGTTGCCGTCCGATGCTGCCTTTCCAGATACCGGGCAGAGCCGCAGGATCGAGTGACGCGGCCATGACCAGTGGCGACGTGATCACCAGCGCAGCGACAAGTATTCGTATGTATCCAATCAGTCCCAGGCGCATATCCGGTGGAGTTCCTTCTCGTGGCGTTGCGGAATCTTACGCCGTACCGCTACACACCTGCGACGGGGCCTCGCACCAACGGCACCGCCGCCCGAATCACCGACCACCCCGTCTGCAAAAACAACACGGCCAACGCAGCACCGAAGATCAGGTCGAGCCACCACCAGCCGGTCCACGCGATCAGCCCGCTGGTAACCAGCACTCCCGCATTCCCGATGACATCGTTTCGCGAACACTGCCACACCGAACGCATGTTGATGTCGTCCGCGCGATAGCGCGTCAGCAAGACCAGGCAGGCGCCGTTGAGCATGAGCGCGCCGGCCGAGGCCAGGCTCATCAGGCTCGTGGTGGGTGGCACCCCGTGGGATAACCGATAGACCACCTCAGCCATCACCACCGCCGCAAAGGCCACCTGCAAGCCACCCTTGGTCAACGCGGACATCGCGCGAGCGCGCAGGGAACGACCGACCACCAGCAGACTGATGCCGTAGACCAGGGCATCTCCCAGGCTGTCCAGCGAGTCGCCCTGCACGGCACTGGAATTAGCCAACCAGCCGATGCCGAACTCGCCGCCGAAGATCACCAGGTTGATAACCAGCACGGTCCAAAGCACACGGCGATCGGCCGACGTATCCGCCAGGGCGCGGGCCTCGCAGTTATCGTGATCACAGCAACCCATGCAGGGAGTTCCACCAGGAAAGGGCTTAGACTGAGGTCCGTAGTAACTACGGAGTCAACCCATGCGCATCAGCGAACTAGCCGCCGCCACCGGGTGCAACCTGGAGACGATCCGGTACTACGAACGGATCACTCTGCTTCCCGAGCCGCCCCGGCTGGGGACGTATCGCCAGTACGGCGCCGACGACGTAGCGCGTCTGGACTTCATCATGCGGTGCCGGCATCTGGGCTTCAGTCTCGAGGAGACCCGGAGCCTGCTCGGCTTGAGTGCCAGGCGAGACGATTCGTGCGCGGCGGTCGACGTGATCGTCCAGACGCACCTTGAACAGATCGAAGCGAAGCAGCGGGCGCTAGCGGAGATGGCTGCGGATTTGCGGGGCATGCTCGCGGCGTGTGCGCAGGGTACCGTCGCGACATGTAGCGTCGTGCGCAAGCTCGCTCACTGATTCGCTATCCCACGCGCAAAAACGCCGCCGCATCGAACGATGCGGCGGCGTCTGTTGGTCAACGCTGGTCGCTAAGACCTACTTCCGCGCAGCAATAATCTCGCTCAAGTAATCCGGCGTCCCATCCACCCGCACCAGATGCGGATACTGCAGACCACCGTGATAGTCCACGGGAACGGTACGGAACCGACCCTGGTACTTCAGCGTCAGCTCGATCGGCGTCTTGCTGTCTTTGGCGGCAGTGATCGCCGTCGTCAGGACATCCTTCGAGTAGGCCGCGCCGTTGACCGCGACCACGGTGGCACCGCTGCTGACGCCTGCCTTGAACGCAGGGCCGTCCCAGCGCACGTCGCCCACCTTACCGGCGTCGGTCATCGTCAGGCCGATCGACCAGGTGAAGTTCACCAGGTGGCGCAGCGCTTCCGGCCGGGCGTCGTACGCCTTCTCGTAGTCGCTTTCCTTGTCGTCATAGACCAGCTTCCAGCCCGTGCCCGCCAGGCCATCCTGCAGCTGCGGATTGACCGAGGCGACATGCGCCTTCAGGAAGCTCGCCCAATCGTACTTGGCAACACCATCCAACGCTGCCACCACGTCCTCGAACGTATAGGTCTTGGGCACATAGCTGCCATTCTCGACACCGAAGAAGCTGCGCGCGAAATCGTCGAGCGACGACTTGTCGTGCGTGAGGCTGCGCAGCTTGGTGTCCACCGCCAGCCACATCATCTGGCCGCCGCTGTAATAGTCCTCACTCATCTGCCAGCTGCGGTACGGTAGGGGCCGACGCTGCGCAATGGTCGGATCATTCGTGGTGTCCTCGAGCGTGCGCCACTGGAAACCTTCGCGGTTGCGCTCGTAGTTGGCGGCGACCAGCGCCAGCCCGTCACGGAATTCCTGCGGCGACCACATCCCGGCTCGCGCGGTCAGTACAAAGCCCCAGTACTGCGTCTGACCTTCGTACACCCACAGCAGCGAATCGCCCATCGGAACGTTGAAGTTGGGCGTCCACAGGTCGGCCGGACGGCGGAACTTGCCGTTCCACGAATGCGTGTACTCATGCGCCAACAGGTCGCGCTCGGATGCCGCGTCCTTCCAACCGGTGAAGTAGTCGGCGCCCAGTCCGTCTTCGCTGGACTGGTGATGCTCCGTGCCGTTACCCGCCAACTGATCCGACAGCGAGAACAGGAAGTCGTAATGGTCGTAGTGGTGCGAGCCGAACAGCTTCGTCGCCTGCGTCACCAGGTTGCGATGCACCGTGAGCTGCTCGGGCGTCATCTCCAGGTACTTCGGTTCATCCGCGACCACGTCCAGGAACACCGGCGCCTTGTCGCCCGGGTTGAGCGCGACGCGCTTGAAGTACTGACCCGCGTAGACCGGCGAATCGACCAAGTTCTCGAAGGACACCGGCTTGAAGGTGGTGGTGTCGCCCGTCTTCGTGGTGGTCTCCAGTGCGGTGCCGAGCTGCCAGCCATGCGGCAGCGTCAGGCTGGGCGCGAAGGTGATGCCGCGCGTGTAGTAGCCCGCGGGATACAGCGCCACCTTGCTCCACTCCATCGACATCAGGCGATCGGTGATCTCGAAGTCCGCGTCATCCCCGCGCTCGGAGAGGTACTGAAAGTCCGCGTCGATCGACGAGACATCCGCCGGCACGTCGAGATGGAAGGCGTAGACGTTGTACTCATCGCGCTTCCACGCGAGCGGCTTGCCATTGGCGCTGAGCTTCAGGCCAGCGAGCATGGCGATCGGGCCGGTGGGCGAGTGGTCGCCGGGAATCCACTGCGGGTACAGCAGGGTCAGCGCGCCCGCCTTCACCGGAATGGATTCATGGACGCGGAAGATGCCCTGCGCCGTATCGTTCGCATCCACGTGGATCGCCACCGTTCCGACGTACGGCGTGTCCTGCGGCGGGGGTACATGGTCGGAGACAGTCCATTGCGCGGCAGCCGTGCCGGAGGCGAGGGCCAAGGCAAGGGAGAGAGAGAGGCGCGAAAACTTACGATGCTTGGCAGCCGGCAGACCGGCGAGAGGGACTGAGTGCATGAAAGGCTCGACGAGTAAGTGAGGAGGGGCACATGCGAACCATGCGGCCGCCGTGAATCATAGTGCCCATTCCGCTCTTACCCGAGTGCCTTAACGCCTCGACGTTTGGCGACAGCCGCGCGCTTGCCCGCCACCTTCGCAACGTTCGCCGCCGGCACGCAACTACCACCGCTACCCGCGCAGCAGTTCTCGGTCAGGTAACCGACAAGGCCATTCACCGCGGCAATCACCGGCGCGTAGTAAATGAAGCGACCGCTCTGGCGACTGGTGACAAGGCCCGCGTGCAGCAGCTCTTTCAGATGGAACGAGAGGGTAGCACTCGGAAAACCCAGACGTTCGCCTATCACCCCCACGGGCAATCCTTCCGGCCCCTGCTCGATGAGCAAGCGGAAAATCGCCAGGCGCGACTCCTGAGCGAGCGCGGAAAGGACCTTGATGGCGTCGGCGGTTTGCATGGCGGTTGCGTCGTTCGTCTCGATATCTCTAGAATGATAGAATCGTTAGCGCCAAGCAACCCTCGGAGAGCATCGTGACGTCAGTCGATCTTCCCCACCTGACCGGCAACCTGCCGCTGCCCGAGTGGGAACGCCTCACCGTCCAGGGCGATGGCGGCCATGCACCCCGCATCCTGATCCTGTACGGCTCGCTGCGCCCGCAATCCTTCAGTCGCAAGCTCGCCTACGAGGCGGAGCGCATCCTCCAGCACCTGGGCGCCGAAACACGCGTATTCGATCCCGCCGAGCTTCCGATGCTCGACAGCGTGCCCGCGAGTCATCCGAAGGTGCAGGAGCTTCGTGCGCTTTCGTTGTGGTCGGAGGGCCACGTCTGGGTCAGCCCCGAGCGGCACGGCAGCGTGACCGGCGTCTTCAAGAACCAGATCGACTGGCTGCCGCTGGAAGAAGGCAGCGTGCGTCCCACCCAGGGCAGGAC
>NZ_JBFUIT010000180.1:0-8130 GCF_056401735.1 Luteibacter sp. P4_D7_3 | reverse complement strand
GTGCTGCTCCGGCGGGCACGGCAGGATGTTGATCTTCGCGCCGACGATCTCGGCGATGTCGAGGTAGCTGGTCCAGTACGGCGCCGGGAAGGCGATTTCGTCGCCCTCGTCCAGCAGGGCTTCGGCCAGGTTGTAGAGGATCTGCTTGGCGCCGACCCCGGTGGAGACGTTCTCGCGCTTGTAGCCCGTCAGGCCGAGGGCCTCGATGTGGCCGAGGAAGGCATCGACCAGCGCATCGGAGCCGCGGTTGCTGCCGTACTGGCCGGAATCCTTGGCCAGGGCCTCGCGGGCCGCGGCGTAGACGTGCTCGCCGGGGAGAAAGTTGGGGACACCGATCGAGAAGCTGACAATGTCGCGCCCCTCGGCTTTCAGGCGCTTGGCTTTTTCGGCAATGACCATGATCGCACTGGGTTTGGCGCGACCCATTCGCGTGGCGAGCTGCGGCATCGTTTCCTCGGAGGGGGACGGGGCAAAGGCCGCTATTTTAACACGGGCGAGTAGGAGGGGCATCGCCGCTTCAGCGGCGATGTGGGAGCCGCTTCAGCGGCGATCCCGCAGCAGCGGGCCAGAAACAGAAACGCCGCCCGAAGGCGGCGTTTCAAACATCGAAGAACCAGACGCTTAACGCGCGTTCAGCACCGCGTTCCACTTGGAAACGTTATCGGCCTGCTTCTCGAGCAGTGCGTCCACGTCACCCTCGACTACCACCTTCTCGATGGTGTCGTCGCCGGCAATCTGGTTGACCACGGCCTGGTCTTCCGGGCCCACGACTTCGCCGAAGACGCTGTGCTTGCCATCCAGCCACGGCGTCGCACCGTGGGTGATGAAGAACTGCGAGCCATTGGTGCCCGGGCCGGCGTTGGCCATAGAGAGGATGCCCGGCTTGTCGTGCTTGAGGCTGGCATCGAACTCGTCGCCGAACTTGTAGCCAGGACCGCCGCGGCCAGAACCCTCGGGGCAGCCGCCCTGGATCATGAAGTCGGGGATCACGCGGTGGAAGGTCTTGCCGTCGTAGTAGCCGCGCTTGGCCAGGTTCACGAAGTTGGCCACCGTCATCGGGGTCTTGTCGTCGTGCAGGCGCAGGTGGATATCGCCCTTGTTGGTCTTCATGGTGACGTTGATGGTCATCGCAATTCCTRTAACTCGTTGAAAATCGGTCCAGTCGCTTCGTGCGACCGGCTCCGGGGGGCTGCAAGGCCACCAAAGATGGCGCCCTATTCCCCAGAGTTCAAGCGAGAAAACGTGATGGCGGCTCAGTTTTGCGGCAGAGCCAGCGTTTCGGCGGTCAGCGGGCCGGCGCCACGGGGGCGGGTGTCGCGCACGGCGGCGTCCTCGGGCAGCGCCCTGCCCTCACTGACGTGGGACCAGGCGCGGTCCAGCGCCGCGTAGCCGAAGGGGAGCAACGGGGCATGCCGGTCGCCGAAATCCGGGAAGGCCAGGAAGGCGTCGAAGTGCTGGGCGTAGGGGACCTTCCAGAACACCGGCGTGCGGCCGGCGTCGCGCAGCCATTTCACGTATGGCTCCGAGCTGAAGGCCACCGGGATCAGGCCGTCCTGTGCGCCGTGGACGATCAGGATCGGAAGGTCGTCCCGCGGCAGGTCCGCCGCGGTGGCGTCCACGGCGGCACGCAGTTGCCCGGCCTCGCCGCCGTGGCCGGTCTGAAGATCGCGCAGGCACAGCACGCCGGGCAAGGTGGGATCGAGCGAGAGGTCCGTACCCCCGGCGAGGATCACGCCTGCACCGGGCGGCACGCCGGAGCCATCCGCCCACCAGGCCGCGCGGACCATCGCATCGGAGGAACCTGCCAGGCCGCTGGCCGGAAGCGCGCGATACGAGAACCCGCACGGCATGTGGGCGGCATCGCGTCTCAGGTACGCCGAGGCATAAGCGACCGTCACGGCGCGCCATAGGTCCAGCGCGGTCGAGGACGCCGCCGTGGCCAGGACGTCGTCCCGCCAGCCACCGGCCCTCAGGAGGTCCATGGCCTCGGCCGCCTGCGCCCCCGGCATGACCGCGGAGAGCCTCCCGTGGGCGCGCAGCGACGCACAACGCAGCGCCCAGGCGGTCGGGGACGCCGCCCCAACGCGCGCAAAGGGCACGCCGTCGAATTCGCGTGCCGCCAGCGCAGCCGGCAACAGCAGCGCCGCCTCCGTGGCGTAGTCGTAGAACGAGCGGCCGCTGCCGCGCGCATAGATGTTGGGTTCGAGCGCGACTACGGCGTCGAGGATGCCGTCCCTGTCGTCGCCAGCCGCGCGCAGCACGGCACCGCCGCCGTTCGACAGACCGGTGGCGATGATCGTCGTGTTCTGTGCCGTGAACGGGGCGTCGTCGGGGAAGGCGCGATCGAGCATGGCCAGGCCGAAGCGCGCAGCTTGCAGTACGTGGCGACCCCAATCGGCCTCGGGATGGTCGCCGGAGTGCGCGTGCTTGGCGGCGATGCCGGCGTCGGCCGGCAGGCCCTTCGGTTCGAACTCAAGTGGCACGGACCCTGCCCTGGCACGCGTGCCGTCGAGCGCTACGCCGGTCTCATCGGAGGCATCGAAGTACCCCGCGCCGGTGCCCTTGTCCGTATAGGCCACGGCACATCCACGCGGGAGGCCCCAGCCACCGGCCAGGGCGATGGACCCATATATCCCGCGGGAACCCGACGATGCGGTAACCACCAGACAGCGCTTCTTGCGGTCGAAGTCATCCGGTACCTGGGCCAGCACCCGGTGCGGCGCGCGTGCGCCAGGCAGGCTGGCGAACGTGGTGAACTCGCGGCCGGGGACGTTCGGGACGCCGCCGTAGAGCGTGCCGAAACCACCCAGCGGACCGAGATCGGCGATGCCCTTCCAGCTCGACTGGATCGCGCGTTGACGCAGCTCGGCCGGTGTCGGTGACGCAGGGTGCGCAAAGCGTGTCGCGGTACCCGCCAGACCGCGCAAGCCCAGACCGGCGCTGAGAAGATCGTCGCCGTCGCGATGCGTGGTGACGCGGACGTCGCCGAAGGTGTCGTTTACTTGCATGGCCCGACCTTGCGTGAATGCCCGTCCGATGGCAAGCCAGTGCTGGACGATCGCACGAAGTCTACCGATCGACGCCGCGGCGCTCGCGCTCCTGCATCAACTGCTGCAACATCGAACGTACCGCCGCCATTTCGCCCCTCGAATGTTGCGTTGCCCACAGGCCGAAGACAGTAAGCGCGGGCCTGCACATTCGATCGCGCGCGCACATCCACATGGTGTCCATGCCACCGGCGTCGCATGTGCCGGAGTACCGACAGGCAATGCTACGGACGGCCATCCCTTGTAGCTGACCGAGGTTGGGAATGGTCGCTGTGTAACGCACGAAATTCGCGCCAAGGTCCCATCGGTGCGGGGCGTTTTCTATCGTGTAGGCGGCGGATTCGAGGCGCGTTGGCGAGTTGCTGGTCAGTGCCACCTCCACAGCCTCGTCCAGCGTGAGCGGCTTCTCCACGGGAGAATTCCACGGGGTGGTCCCGCCAAGCGCCTTGTAACGGGCGTAGTCGCCGCCGCGGTTCACGCCACCGCAGAAGCGATCCTGCCAGGTGCCGAAGACACGGAACGAATTCGTTATATAAGGCTCCGACTTCCAGTTCGGGTCGTATTCCCTGCACAACATGGCTGCCTGCACAAGCATATGAAGCGCATCCGGATCTTCCGCGGCGCGGGCATCGAAGCGCGCATGCAAGGTCTCGAATGTGTCGCCCGGACGCTCGAGCGGAAGCGGCGCTGATCTCGCGCGAACCGTACCCACACCCATCGCGACCACGGCCACGCCGACGCAAATCAACGCCAGGCGCCGCACCTTCCCTGTTCCCCCGCTACCCATGTTTCCCCCTTAATGAGATGTGTGCGCTTCTGCAGGACCCGCTTCAGCGGCGACCCTCACCATGCGACCGAGCAAAATACCCACGTTCTTCCACCATCCGCCCATGAAGCGCGTCGATAATCGCGACCTCATCCGGCGCATAGCGCTTCATGACGATATCGCGTATCGACAATCCATTCGCGCAATCGCCTTCTTCACGACACAGTTCGAATGTGAGCACACCATTGCGCCCACATCCACCGACGACATCGCATTCCAGCAGACGCAGCGCCATGCGCTGGTACCGATAGAGTCGCTCCGGGTGCGTGGCGTGCTCGACGACATCGCTCCCGAAGCGCCAAGGCGCATGACGCCCCCTGTCCTGGGCCAGGACCATCTGCACCATGCGCAGGTCGGGCGGCGGCGCATCGCTGAGCATCCGCGCGTAAAGGTCGGGCGGGTAGCCCGGCGCGTCTGCCGTGGTATGCGCCCACGATGGATGCCGCCGGCGAACGTCGACCCATTCGCCCGTTTCGTAGGCCTTGGCCCAGCCTTGCTGTGACCGGCCCTGGCAATAGGCGAACTGCCAGCGTCGGAAGGCCTTCTCGCTGGTGGATACCGTCCGGCGGCGCATCCAATCGCCGGAGACCTCGCCCGAGCAGGCCAGCGACGCATGACGGATCGCATGGAGCGCTCCGGGATCCTCGTCGACACGCGAAGCAAGCCGCGCGAATACATCGGCAAAGGAATCGCCCGGACGCAGGTAGGTTGCGTGCGCGACCTGCATCGACGGCACGCTGGACACGGGATGCCGTGAAGCGAGTGCACCGATCACGGTGACCATCGCCAAGATGAAGATGCCGATGGCCAGAGGCCTTGGCGTGGCGGTACACCCTTCCGCGATCATTGGGGAGCGTCCCTCGGGGCCGTATTCGCGCTCGCGCCGATACGTCGCGAGCGCTCGTCGAGAATGCGTTGCTGGATGCGGGCGATGATCGCGATCTCGTCGGGGGCGAATTCATTGGCCCACAGGTCGTCGAGGTTCGCACCCGCCTGGCAGCCCAACGCCGGGGTTCTCACGCAGAGCCACAGGGTCATGAGGTCGTTCGGACCGCATCCGCCAAGTTCTGAACACTGGATGCCCTGCAGCGCTACCTGCTGGTAGCGCGGTAATCTCGCCACGTGCGTCGTGCCCTCGACATCCTGCAGACCCAGGGCCCACTTATCGAGACCGGGCACGTCGACCATATCCGCCGCAAGGGCGCTGTCTTCAGGCGAATCCGAATCCAGAACGGCCTCGAAGATGAGATGGTTCCCATCTTCGTCGCTCTTGTCGTTCCAGTCTTCGTGACGTTTCTGAAATGACTCGAGAGTCATCGCAGCGTAGGCCAGTGACTCGTCGTGGGTCGTGATTCCATGACAGAACGACTCCTTCCACGCCGAGAAGGTACGACCGGATTCACTCCTGGCCGTCTTACGCCAATCTGGCTTGACCGGAGTGCTGCACACTCCCGCGGCGTGATACATGACGAACAACGCCCGCTCGTCGTACGTCACGCGGTCTGCCAGACGACGTTCGATGGCGGAGAAGTCGTCGCTGGGAAGAAGATAACCGTCCGGATTGAGGTGTCCGGAAACCCCATGACCGCGAGCCGCCGGAGGGGCGGTTTGCCGTCGCGCCGACGCTATTGGCCTGGTCGCTTCGCCGCTACCGTGGTGCGAATCGACGGCCGGGGTCGAGGCACTGCGAGCCGGGTCTGCTATGGCCTGCCCTGCCAGCCGGAATAGCACGGCCAGGCTCAGCAAGCACAGCGCCAGGAACCACGGCAACGTGTTTCGTTTTCCGTTTGATGTGTTGACGGTCCCCACTCCTGTCCTTGGATATGCCGTCGCCAACGGCAGATGTGCGGAGCGTAGCTGATGGTTTTGACGGGTGCAGCATGTTTGGGGGCCCGTCGTTTTGTCGGAAGGCTATCGCCGCTGAAGCGGCTCCCACAGTGGGGGGGCGTAGGGCCGTGGTGGGTCACGCAACGAGCTGTCGGCCGCTGCTATCCTCCAAGTCCCGGCAGGAGCCGGAAGAACCCAAGGGGATACAGAGCAATGATTGCCCGTCGTACCGTCCTGCTGTCCGCCGCGATCACCGCGGCACTCGGACTCGCCGCCTGCCACAAGAAAGAAGACGCGCCCGCCGCCGATCCCAAGGCGGTCGCCGCCGCCCAGACTGCTATTGCCGCCCCCGCCTGGTTGCGCCAGCACCTTCCTGCGCAGACGGTTGCCTATCTGCGCCTCCCGTCCCCATGGAACGTGATCGGAGGCGTGCCGAACGGCCGCCCGCTCGATGCCGCCCTCTCCGTGAAGGCAAACCTCGACGCCGTGGCGAAACTGCGCGAGACGATCGCGAAGGACAAGATCCTGGCCGATGCGAAAATCGGACCGGCACTCAGCCTCGTGCTCGGTGATCTCCGTTCGCCGCTCGAGATCGCCCTTATCGATCCGCTGGGCATTCCGTCGCCGACCTCGCGGATCGTCGTCACCGGCAGCTTCTCGTTCGATTCGGTCGACGCGTTCAACGCGCGCCTCGCCTCTCTCAATGCGCCGCTGCTGGCCGCGCCACTCGATGCGAAGGGCAACGGCAAGCTTGCCTCCGGCGGGAGCGTTCGCTACGTCGTGGCCGAGCATCGCCTGTGGGTCACCCAGTCGCTGCAGCAGCCCAGCGACGAGCACACGATCGACGAGTTGACCGATACCTTCGCCAAGTCCTCACTGACCACTGCGCCGGCCACGCTCGGCGCCCTCGAAGCCCGCATCGACACGTCGGGCGAAGGCCTTTACGGCTGGGCGACCATCCGCGGCATCGGCGCCGTTGCGGCGAACCAGGCAGGCGAATCGCCACTGGGCAAGCTGCCCACGGACTTTGCTTCCAAGGCCGACGCAGTCGCTTTCGGCAGCGRCACGGTGGACGGCCGGGGCCAGTTCCGCATGGTGGTGCACGCCCCTCAGGCGCGCGTCCTTCAATATGCCGCGCCGCGCTCGTTCGCGCCTACGGTGAAGAGCGTGGGCGAGCCGCGCTGGGCAATGACCTTCGCGCTGCCCAACGCCGACGGCTACAAGGCGTTCGAGGACAACCTCAGTCTCGACTTCGGTGCCGATCGCGCGAAGACCATCCGCGACGGCCTGGCAAAAATGCGGACGAAATACGGCTTCGACATCGCCGATTACACGAAGTGGATGGGGCCGGAGTCCATCGTCTTCGCCGATGACGCCGGACAGTTCTTCGCCATCCGCGCTCGCGACCTCAAGGCCTGGCACGCGCGCATCGACGAGATGACCAAGGCGGGTCGCTGGCGCAGCGGCGAGATGACCGTCGACGACGCCAGGGTGCAGTGGCTGTTCATGCCGGGGGCGCCTTATGAGCCGGAGGCCGACCATCCCGAGCAGCAGGCCCTGGTGCCCTTCATGAACCTGATGCAGCGCTTCGGCAGCCGCCTTTACTGGGTGGAGGAAGGCGACTGGGTCATTTTGGCCAAGGTGCCTCAGGCCCTGGCCGACCGCGCCGCCGCCAAGCCGGATACCTCGCTGGACGAGTGGTTCCGCGGGCGCGCCTATCCGGGCTCGCACGTGCTGATGGGCTACACGGCGAACAGCCGCGACGCCCAGCGCGATGCTTACTACACCTATATCGAGATCCTGCAGATGATGGGCGGGATGGCCGGGACCGACCTGGATATCGCGAGCCTGCCGGCCGCACATACCCTCGGCCTGCCCGAGAAGGGTGTCGTCGGCGCGGCGATCGAAGCGGACACCGACACCTTGTCCATTTCGTTCACCTACGAGCAGACCCCGGCGGAGCTGGTTGGCCAGGTCGGCTCGGCCGGTGCCATCGCCACGGCAGGGATCCTCGCCGCCATCGCCGTCCCCCAGTACCAGCAGTACATGCTGCGCAGCCAGGTGTCGGGCGCCCTGACGGCGGCCTATCCGGTCAAGCTGGCCGTGGCCGAGCGCCGCCTGTCCACGAGCAAGTTCCCGGCGAACAACGCAGCCGCCGGCCTGGGCAAGCCAGAAACGCTCGGCAACGACTACGCCGGTTCCGTCGAAGTCGGCCAGGGCGGCGAGATCGTGGTCACCCTGGACGCCACCCCGCCCCACAAGACGGACCAGAAGCTGGATTCCGGCCAGCTGATCCTGACGCCGAAGGTGGATGGCAAAGTCATCACCTGGACCTGCTCCGGCGACGGCATCGATCCAAAATACCTGCCCCAGAGCTGCCGCGACGAGCCGGTCGCACCCTGAAAAGGGGTACCGGGCGGGGGCCGATGA
>NZ_JBFUIT010000179.1:0-8149 GCF_056401735.1 Luteibacter sp. P4_D7_3 | reverse complement strand
GGCATCGTCCTGGGCGCGGGGGTTGGCGCGGCCATCGGCGAGGAACTGATCTCCCGTGGCGTGCTTTTCCGCGCCTGCGAGGAGGCGCTGGGCACCGGCTGGGCCCTGCTCATCTCCTCGGTGTTCTTCGGCTTCGCCCACGCCTTCAACCCCCACGCGACAATCGGCACCAGCCTGGCGATCGCCCTGGAAGCGGGCGTCATGCTGGGGCTGCTCTACGTGGCGACCCGCTCGCTGCTGGCGTGCATGGGCCTTCATGCCGGCTGGAATATCACCCAGTCGCTGGTTTTCGGCGTACCCACCTCGGGCCTCCAGATGCACGGGCTGGTGGCCTCGCGCCTCGCCGGGCCGGACTGGCTCTCCGGCGGAGAATTCGGCGCCGAGGCGTCGATCGTTGCCCTGGTAGCGTGCAGCCTGGTCTCTCTGGGCCTGTTCCTGGTGGCGCGCAAGCGGGGCCGGCTGGTCGTTCCCCGCTGGAAGCGGGCCGCGGCCTACACGCCTCCGGTGTCGGCCGTTTGACGCGAGCGCGGCCGTGCCGTTACCTTGAGACCCATTTTCTTGTGTCCGGCGCTCGGGTTAACCCCGTGTCGCCCGACGTATCGGAGCATCAATGCGACTCGTGCTATTCGGCGCCCCCGGTTCAGGGAAGGGCACCCAGGCCACCCGCCTCAAGGAGCGCCTCGGCGTCCCCCACATCTCCACCGGCGACCTGCTTCGCGCGGAGATCAAGGAAGGAACCGAGCTGGGTCTGAAGGCCAAGGGCCTGATGGACCAGGGCATCCTGCTGTCGGACGACATCATGCTCGGCATCATCGAGCACCGCCTCAGCCAGCCGGACGCCAAGCCGGGCTTCATCCTCGACGGTTACCCGCGCAACCTGGCCCAGGCCGCCGCGCTGGACGAGGTGCTGGCCCGGATCGGCCAGCCGCTGGATGTCGTGGTCAAGCTCGATGTGCCCGACCAGGCCATCGTCGGCCGCTGCGAAGTCCGCTTCGAGAAGGAAGGCCGTCCCGACGACAACCCGGATACGGTCAAGAAGCGCCTGGCCATCTATGCCGAACAGACCGCGCCCGTCGCCGACTTCTACAAGCAGCGCGGCAAGCTGCAGGTCGTCGAGGGCGTCGGCGAACTCGATGAAGTGACCCAGCGCGTTCTCGACGTCCTCCCGGGCGATATCCAGGCCGCCAGCGCCTGACCCTCACGGCCCGCTTCGGCGGGCCCCCATGAGTCGACCCATGCGCGTCCATATCCTCGGTATCTGCGGCACCTTCATGGGCGGCGTCGCTGCGCTCGCGCGCGAGCTCGGCCTCACCGTCGAAGGGTCGGACGCGAACGTCTATCCGCCCATGAGCGACCAGCTCGAAGCCCTCGGCATCGGCCTGATGCAGGGCTACAAGGCGGAACACCTGCAGCCCGCGCCGGATCTGGTCGTGGTGGGCAACGCCATGGTGCGCGGCAACCCGGCCGTCGAGCACATGCTCGACGAAGGCCTGCGTTACATCTCGGGTCCGCAGTGGCTGGGTGAGACGCTGCTCGGCGGCCGCGAGGTGCTGGCGGTCGCGGGCACGCACGGCAAGACCACGACGACCAGCCTGCTCGCCCACCTGCTCGAGACGGCTGGCCTCTCGCCGGGTTTCCTCATTGGCGGGGTGCCCGGCAACTTCGATGTCTCGGCGCGTCGCGGCGAGGGCAAGCCCTTTGTCATCGAGGCCGACGAGTACGACTCGGCCTTCTTCGACAAGCGCTCCAAGTTCGTCCACTACCGTCCGCGCATCGCCATCCTCAACAACCTCGAATACGACCACGCGGATATCTTTCCCGACGTGGCTGCGATCCAGCGGCAGTTCCACCACCTGGTGCGCACGGTGCCGGGCAATGGCCGCCTCATCGTCAACGCGGAAGACGCCTATCTCGCCGAAGTGCTGGCCATGGGTGCGTGGACGCCGGTGGAAACCTTCGGCGTCGACAAGGGCGACTGGCGCGCCGAACTGATCGCCGCCGACGGCTCGCATTTCCGCGTGCGTCGTGGCGACACCGTGCTCGGTGAGATCCACTGGAGTTCGCTGGGTCGGCACAACGTGATGAACGCACTGGCCGCGCTCGCCGCGGCAACGGCGGCGGGTGCGGATCCGGTGAGCCTGCTACCGGCCTTCGCCAGTTTCACCAGCGTGCGTCGCCGCATGGAAGTGATCGGCGAGGCCGGTGGCATCACGGTCTACGATGACTTCGCCCATCACCCGACGGCGATCGCGACAACACTGGCCGGCCTGCGTGCAAAGGTCGGCGGCGCACGCATCCTCGTCGCGCTCGAGCCCCGTTCGAACTCCATGCGTCTGGGCGCGCACGCGGAGGCCCTTGCGCCGTCGCTCGCCGATGCCGACGGCGTGGTCTTCCTGCATCGCCCCGAGCTCGCCTGGGACGCGGCACGCGTCACGGCGGCGCTCGATGGTCGTGGCAAGGCCGTGCCGACGGTCGAGGCGCTGGTGGCCACGCTCGCCGCGGATGCGCGGGAAGGCGACCATGTCGTGTTCATGTCCAACGGCGGCTTCGAAGGTGCGCCGCGGCGCTTTTTTACCGCGCTCGACGCAGGTTAGACTGGCGGGCATGGCTGCCACCACGCCCKGACAAGACTTCCCGCTGTTTCCGTTGACGAACGTCCTTTTTCCGGGCGGTCAGCTGCAACTGCGCATCTTCGAGCCACGCTATATCGACCTCGTGCGCGAATGCGCACGCACCGGCCGACCCTTCGGCGTCTGCATGATCCTCGAGGGCAGCGAAGCCGGGCATCCCGCGGTGCCTGCGGCCGTCGGCACGCTGGCGACAATCACGGACTTCCACACGGGTGAGGACGGCCTGCTTGGCATCGTCGCCGAAGGTGGCCTGCGTTTTCGCGTCACGCGTACCCGCATCCGCTCGGACGGGCAGGTGCGTGGCGACATCGCCACGTGGCGTGCCGAAGACATCACGCCGCTTCCGCCTGAATTCGGTCTGCTCGCGACCATTCTCGAGCGCCTTGTCGACCAGATGCAGCCACCCTGGCGGCATGACGTCGCCACGCGCTCTGACGATGCCAGCTGGGTCGGCTTCCGCCTCTCCGAATTGCTGCCGCTGGATCCGAACGAGTGCCAGCACATGCTCGAACTCGACGACCCACTCGAACGGCTTGCCGAGTTGCGTGACATTCTCCCGCGCTTCCAGCGCCCTTAATGGACTTGCCATGACGACCCTCGCAGGGAAGACGCTTTTCATCACCGGGGCCTCGCGCGGCATCGGGCTTGCCATCGCGCTGCGTGCCGCACGCGACGGCGCCAATATCGTCATCGCGGCGAAGAGCAGCGTCGCCAACCCCAAGCTGCCCGGCACGATCCACACCGCGGCCGCCGAGATCGAAGCGGCGGGTGGTGTCGCGCTTCCGTTGAAAGTGGATATTCGCGAAGAGTCCGAAGTGCGCATGGCCGCGGCCACGGCCGCCGAACGTTTCGGTGGCATCGACATCGTGGTGAACAATGCCAGCGCCATCTGGCTGGCCGGCGTGGAGAACACGCCGATGAAGCGTTTCGACCTCATGCAGCAGGTGAACACGCGGGGAACCTTCCTCRCGACACAGGCTTGCCTGCCGTACCTGAAGAACGCAGAGAACCCGCAGGTGCTGATGCTGTCGCCTCCGCCGAGCATCGATCCGAAGTGGTACGAACCACATGTCGCGTACACCATTGCCAAGTTTGGTATGAGCCTCTGCGTGCTCGGCATGGCGCCTGAATTCAAGTCGCTGGGCATCGCGGTGAACGCGCTGTGGCCCAAAACCGTCATCGCCACGGCCGCGATCGCGATGATCGATGGCGTCCGCGTTGAAAACTGCCGCACGCCGGACATCGTCGCGGATGCGGCGCACGCGGTGCTTACCCGTCGCTCGCGTGACTACACCGGCCAGTTCTACATCGACGAAGACGTGCTGCGTGAAGAGGGCATCACTGACTTCAATCGCTACGCCGTGGCACCGGGCAACCCGCTACTACCGGATTTGTTTCTGTAGCTAGCGCGGCGATGCACCCGTATGGCTCTGGAGGCTAGCCCGTTTGGTGTATGGCCGCTTTCGGCACGCCGGTATAACTTCGATCCCCGTCGCTGTCGTCTGACACACGCGCGACGATGTGGGGCTTGCCGGCCTGCAGGGGTGCCGGCGGCGGGTCCAGGATTGAATCCGCGAAGCCGGCTAGCAGGCCACGTAACGGGTGAGGAGCAGGCATGTCGCGCGGGGAAATGTCGGGGCGTTGTGTCGTCTGGGTAGGCAGACCGAGCGTTGAAGAACACTTTGGTCTGCTCCGGGCAGGCTGGCGCACGCTGGTGGCCGATCCGGCCGCCCAGAGTGAGGCACTACCCGAATGCGGAGACGCGGCCATCGCCGTGGTCGACCTGCGGGCAAGCGCGCTCGCCGCCGTCCGCATCCTCCACCAACTTCGTGAAAACCACCCGGCCATGGCCTGGATCGGCCTGACGGGCTCCCGTACGCCGGCACATGAGCCCTCGATCCGGCTGGCCTTGCCGCAGGCCCTCGAGATCATCGACGGCGCTTCTTCGTTCACCGCCTTACGCCTGGCGCTGCAACGCGCGCCGGGCGATGCGCCCGCCGCCGTGGACACCCGTCCGAGCATCCTCACGGGCGACAGCCAGGCCATCCGCACCCTCTCGCAGAACATCCGCAAGTTCGCGCCGGTCGAATTGCCCCTGCTCATCACCGGCGAGACCGGGACGGGCAAGGAGATGGCCGCGCGGGCCCTGCACCAGCTTTCGGCACGCCACGAACGGCCTTTCGCGGCGATCAACTGTGGCGCGCTGCCGGCCAACCTCGTCCAGTCCGAACTGTTCGGCCACGAACGCGGCTCGTTCACCGGCGCCACGGCGCGGCGCATCGGCCACTTCGAATCCGCCGACGGCGGCACCGTGTTCCTCGACGAGATCGGCGACCTGCCCCTCGATGCACAGACCAACCTGTTGAGGGTGCTGCAGGAAGGCACCATCGAACGCATCGGCAGCTGCCAGTCCATCAAGGTCGATGTGCGGGTGCTGGCCGCTACCCATGTGGATCTCGAGAAGGCCGTTTCGCAGGGACGGTTCCGCGAAGATCTTTTCTACCGCCTCAACGTATTGCGCCTGCGCATGCCACCGTTGCGGGAGCGCAATGGCGACATCGAACTGCTGGCCCAGTATTTCCTGGACGCTTTCCGTGAGAGCTATGGAACGCGCGCACGGGCCTTCAGCACGAGCGCCCGGAAGGCGATGAGCGCCTTTGCCTGGCCGGGCAACGTGCGCGAACTGATGAACCGCGTGCAGCGCGCGGCCGTGATCGCCGACGATGCGCTGATCACGCCGGAGGATCTGGAGCTGAGCGCCGACCTCCCTGGCGCGGACCGGGATAGCCTTGGCAGCGCGCGCACCTCCGCCGAACGCGAGGCGATCGTCGACTGCCTTCGTGCAAGCGCGTTCAACATCAGCGAATGCGCGCGGCGCCTGCGCGTATCCCGCGTGACCGTCTACCGCCTCTGCAAAAAACACCAACTCGCTCTCGACCAGCTGCGCTGACCGGGTTCGGCCCCTCCGGTGACGGGAGTGAAGAAAACTCCCGGCCCTCTGGGGACCGGGAGTTCCCATTCGTCGTCCGGCTTGGCAGGGTCGTCGGGCGAACGAACATCGCGGGCTTCACAGGGCCTTGCCCACTACGGCAGCAAGCGCCGTGCCACGGGGGCCTTCCTTTGATTCTCAAGGCATTYCCGGCAGACGCGCTGAAACCGGGCGTTCAGGCGGTGTAGCGACGTGTAACAAAACGTTGCACCGGCGGTACATGCCGCGCGTTGTCGGCGCGGGCCGCGCCTTATAGGATGATGTGGTTTCGGATCGATGTCKGACCGCAGAGCGTACCGTGCGATTCCATCCGTTCTTGTAGGGGCGTCGGCGCTGCGGCCGGGGCCCGGAGTCAGCACCATGTCGTCGCACCCTGTCACACCCTCCGATCTCGTTGGCCTGGGCAAGCGTTATTGGCTGTCCGTTTATCGCCCGCGCGATGTCATCCTCGATCACGGGAAGGGCTCCCGCGTCTGGGACACGGAAGGCCGCGATTACATCGACTTCGGCGCCGGTATCGCCGTGAATGCCCTGGGTCACCAGGATCCGGATCTCGTTGCCGCCCTGGTTGGCCAGGCCAACAAGCTGTGGCACGCCAGCAACGTCTTTTATTCCGAGCCGCCGCTGCACCTTGCCCAGGAGCTGGTCGAGCACGCACCGTTCGCCGAGCGTGTTTTCCTTTGCAACTCCGGCACCGAAGCCAACGAGGCAGCGATCAAGCTGGTGCGCAAGTGGGCGGCGTCGCAGGGGCGGCCGGCCGAGAAGCGCGTCATTGTGACCTTCAAGGGTTCATTCCACGGCCGCACCCTCGCCGCGGTCACGGCGACGGCCCAGCCGAAGTACCAGGAAGGCTATGAGCCACTTCCCGGGGGCTTTCGCTATGTGCCGTTCAACGACCCGGCCGCGCTCGAGGAAGCGATGGCTCACGGTGACGTGGCGGCGGTGATGCTCGAGCCGGTGCAGGGCGAGGGCGGTGTGATGCCGGCGGAGCCGGGCTTCCTGAAGAAGGTTCGTGAGCTGTGCGACGCGCACGGGGCCCTCATGGTCCTCGACGAAATCCAGTGCGGTATGGGCCGCACCGGGACGCTGTTCGCCCATTCGCATGACCATGTCACGCCCGATATCGTCACCCTGGCCAAGGCACTCGGCGCCGGCTTCCCGATCGGCGCCATGCTGGTCGGGCCCAAGGTGTCCGAGGTGATGCAGTTCGGCGCCCATGGCACGACCTTCGGTGGCAACCCGATGGCCGCGGCCGTGGCACGTGTGGCCTTGGCCAAGATCGCCTCGCCGGCCGTCATGCTCAACGTCGAGCGTCAGGCCAATGACATCCGAACGGGCCTGAACAAGCTCAACCACGAATTCCACCTGTTCTCGGAAATCCGCGGTCGCGGGCTGATGATCGGCGCGGTGCTCGACGGCGCGTACGCTGGCCGGGCCGGCGAAATCCTCGATCTCGCTGCCGCCCACGGCCTGCTCATCCTCCAGGCGGGCCCCGACGTGCTGCGCATCGTCCCGCCGCTGACGATCACGGATGAGGAAACCGCGGAAGGTCTCGAGCGTCTCCACGCCTCGCTGGCGGCGTTCGCGCAGGAAGCGAAAGTCGCCTGATGACAACGCCGGCCTGTCGCCGGCTTGTTGCGCGTCCACCATCGGCTTGTTGCAGGAGCCGATTCATCGGCGAAGCCGGCTCCTACAGTTCCATGTTGTTTAGAGGGTGGCAAACACCTCGCCTGCCGTGGCAATCGTCTCGGCGATGACACCGTCATCGTGCGCGCTGGAGACGAACCCGGCCTCGAACGCCGACGGTGCGAGGTACACGCCGCGCTCCAGCATGCCGTGGAAGAAGCGGTTGAACGCAGCGACATCGGCCTTGGTTGCCTGTGCATAGCTTTCCACCGTTTCATCGGTGAA
Organism: Luteibacter sp. P4_D7_3; assembly: GCF_056401735.1. Classification (NCBI taxonomy): domain Bacteria; kingdom Pseudomonadati; phylum Pseudomonadota; class Gammaproteobacteria; order Lysobacterales; family Rhodanobacteraceae; genus Luteibacter; species Luteibacter sp. P4_D7_3. The sequence continues at coordinate 619 of NZ_JBFUIT010000179.1, read as the reverse complement.
GAACAGGCCAAACATCGCGCCGACGCGGTTCACGCTGAAGGGTACGCCGGCTTTCTTCGCTTCGGCGAGGATGCCGTCGGTGAGCCGGACCGTACGCGCCGTCAAGTCGTCGTAGAAACCCGGCGCCTGGATCAGCCCGAGCATGGCGAGACCGGCGGCCATGGCGACGGGATTACCCGAGAGCGTGCCCGCCTGGTAGATCGGGCCCGATGGCGCGATCTGTTCCATGAGGTCGCGGCGACCGCCATAGGCACCCACCGGCATGCCGCCGCCGATGATCTTGCCGAAGCAGGTCAGGTCGGGCGTGATGCCGTAGTGGGCCTGCGCCCCGCCCAGCGCCACGCGGAAGCCCGTCATGACCTCGTCGAAGATGAGCAGGACACCATGGGCGGTGCACAACTCACGCAGCGCCTGCAGGTAACCCTCTTTGGGCGGAATGCAGTTCATGTTGCCGGCGACCGGCTCGATGATCAGGGCTGCAATCTCCTTGCCTTCCTGGGTGAGCAGCAGCGTCGCGGCGTCGATATCGTTGTAGGGCAGGGTGAGTGTCAGGTCGGCCGAGGCCTTGGGTACGCCGGGCGACGTGGGGACGCCGAAGGTGAGCGCGCCCGAACCTGCC
>NZ_JBFUIT010000178.1:0-8203 GCF_056401735.1 Luteibacter sp. P4_D7_3 | reverse complement strand
ACCCCTGGGTGCGTGCCAGTGAGGCCGAGCACGAATACGGCATCACGCCCATGGCCGACCCGGCGCATGGCGCCTATGACGCCGTGGTCGTCGCCGTGGGCCATCGCGAATTTGTCGCCTTGGGCGCCACAGGCATCCGCGCCTTCGGCAAGGCCGATTCCGTGGTCTACGACGTCAAGTACGTGCTGCCGCGCGATGCGGTGGACGGACGGCTTTGACCGCGGCCTCTCCAGCATGAAAGTCCTCGTCACCGGCACGGCTGGCTTCATCGGTTCGCACGTTGCCATGCGCCTGCTCGAGCGCGGCGATGAAGTGATCGGCTTCGACAGCATGTCGGACTACTACGACGTGGAACTGAAGAAGGCACGGCTGGCGCGTTTCGCCAACCAGCCGGGCTATACCCATATCCACGCCGATCTCGCCGACCGCGACGCCGTCGAAAACGCCTTTGTCACGCACAAGCCGCAACGGGTGGTAAACCTCGCGGCGCAGGCCGGCGTGCGTTATGCCGCGGAGAATCCGCACGTCTACATCGCCAGCAATGTCACCGGCTTCCTGCACGTCCTCGAGGGCTGCCGTCGTCACGGCGTGGAGCACCTGGTCTTCGCCTCGACCAGCTCGGTTTACGGCGCGGATACGCGTATGCCCTTCTCCGAGCACCAGCCGACCGAACATCCACTGACGCTCTATGCCGCCTCGAAGAAAGCCAACGAACAGATGGCGCACAGCTACGCGCATCTCTACGGCGTGCCCTGCACCGGCTTGCGCTTCTTCACCGTCTACGGCCCCTGGGGCCGCCCRGACATGGCGCTGTTCCTGTTCACCAGGGCGATCCTTGCCGATGAACCTATCCAGGTGTTCAACCATGGTCATCACAAGCGCAGCTTCACCTATGTCGATGACATCGTCGAAGGCGTATTGCGCACGCTGGACCAGATACCCGAAAAGAATGTGAACTGGTCGGGCGACCGACCCGATCCGGGCTCCAGCGGCGTTGCGCCCTACCGTATCTACAACATCGGCAACGAAAAGCCGGTGGCGCTCATGCAGTACATCCGGGTGCTCGAGAAATGCCTTAATAAAACGGCACGCATGGAAATGCTCCCCCTGCAGGCCGGTGATGTACCCGACACCGAAGCCAACGTTTCCGCCCTGGTCCAGGCCACCGGCTATCTGCCCAAGGTGGACGTCAGCGAGGGCGTGGGCAAGTTCGTGGATTGGTATCGGGGTTACTACCGGGCGTAGGACTCGCCGCACAACAAGAACAACAACAACACACGACTCACGACGCTGGGAGATACACCCCGTGATCATCGACTACCTCGACAGGTCGGCCGCTGCCGACTATCAGGCGGATCTCTGTGTCATTGGCGCGGGCCCTGCCGGCATCGCGATTGCACGGTCCTTCATCGGCACCTCGACCACGGTCTGCCTGATCGAAGGTGGCGGCCTCACTGGCGAGGATCGCAGTCAGTCGCTCTACGAAGGAAGCTCCGCAGGGAGCACCCCATTCGACGCCGGCACCTCGCGCATGCGCGTCTTCGGGGGAAGCTGCACGCTTTGGGGTGGTGGCTGCATCCCGCTGGCCAATACCGATCTCGAGCCGCGCGACTGGGTGCCCGATAGCGGCTGGCCGTTGCGTTATGCCGACCTCGCACCGTGGTACGCGAAGGCGCGTGAGTTCTGCCAGATCGATCCGGAACACGCGTTTCGCCCCGGAACGTTCGACGGGCYGACGCCGCGAGTCCCGCTCGATCTCGACGCCGAGGCCATGGTCAATTTCATCTTCGCGCGCAGCCCGATCACCTTCGGTGACGCATACCGCGACGCCCTCGGCCAGGCGGCCAATGTCACCGTGCTGCTGCATGCCAACGTGATGGAACTGCGCGCGAGCGAGAACGCGACGACGGTAACCGACGCCACGATCGGCTCGCTCGACGGGCGGCGCGGGCACGTGCGTGCGCGGCATTACGTACTGGCCGCGGGCGGCATCGAAAACGCGCGCATACTGCTGCTCTCCGACAGTGTGGCGCCGAAGGGATTGGGGAACGATCGCGACCTTGTCGGCCGCTACTTCATGGACCATCCCAGCGGTGCGATCGGCAGCATCCGGTCGGAACACCCTGACCGCCTCACCCGGCCCTACGAGCGCACGATAGGCAAGATACGCGCATCGGTCGCCTCGGAAATCGGCCTTTCACCGGCAGCCCAACGCGAGCACCACACCCTCAATGCGCGCGTCCATCCGTTCGCGGTGGAGGGTGACGTACCCCGCGGCATCCGCGCCCTGCGCGATGTACGCGCCGCGTTGCGCCCGCCGGCGCGCGATGAAGCCACCTTGCTGGAAGCGCGCCTTTCAGCAGCCCTGCAGAACGGGCCCGGCGGTGCGGCAGCCATCGCCATGCCACAGAACCTTGCGATCAGTGCGATGCGACTCGGCCTGCACATCGGTGATGTCATCCGCGCGGTGGCTTCAAAAGTGAGCGATCGTCCCACGGTGGGCAGCGATCGCGTGGAGCTCGTCGGCTTCTTCGAGCAGGCCCCGAATCGCGACAGCCGTGTCACGCTCGACGACACGCGCGACGCACTGGGCCTGCGCCGTGTCCGCGTGGACTGGCGCCTCACCGAACTCGACCGGCATACGCATCGCGTACTCGGTGCATTGACGGGCGATCGCCTGGCGCAGGCCTGCGCGGGACGGTTCGATGCCGCTGCATGGACAACCGACGTCGATGCGCCTTCGGAAGTGCACGGCACGGCGCACCACATGGGCACCACGCGCATGGCCGAGGACGCGACACAAGGCGTCGTCGACACCCAGGGCAAGGTCCACGGCGTCGCCAATCTTCATGTCGCCGGCAGTTCGGTGTTCCCCACCGGTGGTTGGGCATTCCCGACCTTCACTCTGATTGCGCTGAGTCTTCGTCTGGCGGAACAACTGCGTGTGTTGTTGAGCGTCGCCGAGTCCGGCCTGTAACGCTGGTGTTACAGGGGGGCGATACACCGATGCATCAGGCGGCCGTTTGGCCTAGCCGTGCGACGACCGGAAGTGCAATCGACAGAACGTGCCCAGGTTTCTAGCCTCCATGTATCGACACGYTCGGACAACGTGCGGAGGGGAACACGATGATCCGTCTTTTCAGACAGCCGATCGTTCGCTGGCTTATCCTGATGGGTGCCTGTGAACTGCTGTTGCTGGCCGCCTCGCTCAACGTCGCGACCTATATCCGGTTCGCCCCATCGCCCGACGACCTCGCCGCATCGACACAGACACTGACCGCGCGTGCGGTGATGTTCGCGGCGGTGATCTTCCTGGGCATGGCGGCACTCGGCGAATACCGCTCCACGTTGCGCATGAGCTGGCGGGGCCAGCTCGCACGCCACGCCATCGCCTTCGTGCTGGGCGGTCTTGCCCTGGTGGTCGGCTACTACGTGATTCCGCAGGCCTATGTCGGTCGCGGCGTGCTCGGCATGGCACTGCTCATCGCCTTCGTCGCCACGGCGGCCTTTCGCGGCCTGTTCATGCGACTGGTAGAGATGGAGTCGCTGAAGCGGCGCGTGGCGGTGCTAGGCGCGGGACAACGCGCCGCGCAGATCCACAACCGCATGCGCCGTCGGTCGGACCGTCGCGGCTTCTGCCTCATCGGCTACCTGCAAGGCCCGAACGAAACCGTCATGGTGCCCGAGAACCTTCTCCTGGCGCGCGATGAATCCTTGGCCCAACTCGCGCGTCGCGAACACCTCAACGAGATCGTGGTCGGCGTGGACGATCGCCGCGGCAGCCTGCCGATGGACGACCTCCTCGCCTGCCGTCAGCTCGGCGTGCAGATCACCGACCTGACGACCTTCGTCGAGCGCGAGGCGGGTCGTGTGCAGCTGACCATGCTCGACCCTTCGTGGCTGGTTTTCTCCGGCGGCTTCAACGCATCACCGGCGGCTGTCTTCCTGAAACGTAGCTTCGACATCGTCGCTTCGCTCGCGATCGCCCTGCTCTGCTGGCCAATCATGCTTGGCGTGATGCTTTTCATTCGCGTGGAGTCCGGACGCGGCCAGCCCATTTTCTACCGTCAGGAACGCGTCGGCGAGCATGGCCGTCCCTTCTGGCTCTACAAGTTCCGCAGCATGCGTACCGACGCCGAGATGGACGGCGTGGCACGTTGGGCAAAGAGCAACGACGACCGGATTACGCGCGTCGGCCGGATCTGCCGCAAGCTACGCTTCGATGAGCTGCCGCAGCTGTGGAATGTGATCCGTGGCGACATGAGCATCGTCGGTCCGCGCCCGGAACGTCCGCAGTTCGTGTCGGACCTGGAAACGAAGATCCGCTATTACAACCTGCGCCACAGCATCAAGCCGGGTCTCGCCGGCTGGGCGCAACTGAGCTATCCCTACGGTGCTTCCGAGGAAGACGCCGCGGAGAAGCTCAAGTACGACCTCTTCTACGTGAAGAACCACAACCTCTTCCTCGACATGGTGATCCTGATCGAGACGGTCGAGGTGGTGTTGTTCGGCCGCGGAGCGCGCTAAGGCGTGGATGCCATGCTGACGGTTTCGGTCGCGGCATCGTCGTCATCCGTGCCGCCGACGGGAATCAGCGACCATGCGATCACCGCGACAATCACCAGCGCGGCAAGCCAGAGCCAGCGAGTGCGCCATGCCCGCAGGGGCGTTTCCTCGAAGCGTTCGTCGCCACCCTGCGTGCCGGAAGCAGCGACGGCCGCGGTGGGCAGATCGTTCTCGACATATACGGCGGCTTCCGTGCTATCCGCCACTAACACGGCAGTACGCGGTAACGCCGCCGCGCCGGGCAAGCGCCCATGACGCCGGTGGAATTCCATCGCCGCGCTGTATTGAGCCGTAAGGCGCTGAAGACGCGCGGCGGCGAGGGTGTCGGCGCGGCTGCCGCGACGGCGATCCGGATGCCAGGCTGCAACGTGTCGCCGGTAGGCCTGCTTGAACTCGGCCAACGAGCAGTTCGGCTCCAGGCGGAGCTTGCCGTAAAGGTCGAGAAAGTCGGTTTCATCGGCCACCGTGCGGCTCCCCTGTCGCGACGTGCACGACGTATCGTCGTGCGAACCGTCGCCCGGCCAAGGGTGGCCCACGCCCGGACACCTTGCAAGTACAACTTTTGGAGAGGGCCGATGCGCCAGGCACGCCGATTCATGCTGGCAGGGCTCCTGCTCGGAGTATCTGTGATGTCGTTCGCCACCGACGCCCCACCCCCCTCCCTCGGCGCCCACGTCTTCCTTGGCCAGGGCGAGGGTCTGGGCGTCAGCCCTGCCGTGACGCCGGCTGTGGACACCCAGGCAACCGGAAGCGTGTTCGTCGTGTTCAACGCGGGCTACAGCAACAATGACAGCCCACCGGTCGATAGCTACGGAAACCGGTGGAAAGCCTTGGGCCACCCCCTCACCTATGCCGACTATGGGGATCGATTCGATGTCCGCGCCTATGTGGCCGTGGCGGGAAAAGGTGGTCCCGCGCACACGGTTTCCATTGCCAAGCCCGGCGAGCCCAAAGGCGAACTATCCCTACCCTTCGTCGAAGTGCGCAACGCATCGCGCGTACAGGCCTTTGCGCAGAACTACGCCGACAAGGCACTCATCGTCGCCAGTGACGACATCACCGTCGATGGCCCGGCGACGCTACTGGCTTTCTGGTGGGGCGACGGTGGCGTCAAGAGCATGACGGCAACACCTGGCGACGGCTTTCAACTCATTGATGCCTTCGTGCAGCTACCCGACGAAAGTGGCGTCCAAGGCGCGGTGGCCTGGCGTCAGGTGAATGCCGCAGGTACCTATCGCGTGCATTGGACCGTCGCACCCGTGCAAGGTGCCGCCCTCTGGATCATCGCGATCCGCTGAGCGGCTGTCCGATTTCGGACGTTCGTGAGTGCTGACGGATCGCCTGCGGCCCTTTCGCGTCGCCGCTCGATTCAAATGACGGACAACATGAGGTCGATACCTGTCACGGTACCTGTCCGAAATCGTACGTTGGCGCCTACAACCATCGACCTATTTTCTTCGCAATTACATGGGATTAGCTTTGGCTCCCGACACCCAGGGCCGCGGCGAGTCGAAGGAAACGCCACGGAATATGCAGGGAGCAAGGCCGCTTCAGTCTGCGCAGGGACGCCAAGGGCACGGACGCCTCAGACTGAGCACGAACGCGCAAGGGACGCTGGATGCATAGAGCGCACCTCGCACGCGGCCCCGCGGTGTCGACCAACGAGAAACCCACTCAGAACGTAACGCGAACCCCCACGTTACCTGCCCAACCCCGCATGCCATAGCTRCCGACGAAGTGCTGGTACGTGCCTTCACCGAAAACCTGAACGTGCTCGCCCAGCTGGCTGACCGCACCCGCAGCCACCTTGTACGCATTGCCCACGCGCCCCGACCCGAAGCGATCGGCAAGGCCCCAGTCCGCACTGGACACGTCCGCGCTCGGGTCGCCGTTGCTCGTATGCGTGAGATCGAGGTTGGCGTACGGCATGAATACCGGGTTGGCAGTGCGCATGAGGCGTGCGCCCACCGTCGCACTCGTCTGCTTCGCGGTACCCAGGCGGACGTCCAGTCCATCGCCGTCGGTGAAGTCGCGGAAATTCAGTGACTGGTGCTTCAGCTGGAAGCGTGGCTCGACGGTCCATTCGTTGCCCAGCGCAAACGGCATGCCAGTCTCGACCGACATGATCCAGCCATTCGCACGCACCGTGCCGACGTCACCGCCCCGCAGGTCCGTGCCGACATCACCACGGTAGCGCGTGGAACCGAGCACACCGTCGACCCACAGGCCGCCGCCATGCTGCCAAGTCATCCAGGCAGACATGCCATTGGCGTTGTACTTCGCCGAGCTGTTGCCGTCGGCTGCCTTGGGTGTGACACGCGTCGTGCCGTGGTCAGCTGCCCAACCCGCGCGCAACGTGCCGTTGTCGCCATCGAGCGCGATGAGGCTGCCGCCGACCTGCAATGCGTTGACCTGCTGGTCGAAGTCGTAGCCGTAGCGCTGGAACGACAGGTTCGACGTGTACCCGACGATGGCGCTCAACGACACGGTCACGCTGTTCCTCGACGGCACCGCCGGCGATGGCACGCCCGTGCGTTACCAGGCCGACCGGCAAGTCACCACGGTCAGGCCACTCAGCCTCACCGTTGCGCAGGTCGATATCCTGAAATTCCTCGATGGACGGATCGATGGCTATTACCGCGTCGTCCCCTACAGCACGCGCCGCCGTGCTTTCATCCGCGCCCTGCAGGAACAGGAGTCGGCGCATCTGGATCTGCGTGTGCGCCGCGGCAGTGCCGAACAGCCGTTGCCTGCGCCCGTMGTGAAAGACGACAAAGGCAGCCTCATCGAAAACGGCGGCTTCCTCGACCCGGCGAGCACGGAAGCTGTGCTCCAGACGCCGCTTTACGACCGCATCGCCAAAGGCGACGAGATCACCTATCGCTGGGTCGGCATCGTGTCCACCCGCACGCAGACTTACAAGGTCGCCGATGCGGCCAAGCCACCGGCCGACTATGCGGGTCGTGACTTTATTGTCCAGAACACCGGCGGCAACGTGGTTGTCAGCTATAGCGTGCGCCGGCTGGGTACGGGCGTGACCGTGCCATCGGCGACCGTGACGTTCCAGATCGACGTAGTGGTGCCCTTCGAGATCGACACCTCGCTCCTCACCTTGACCGATACCAACCCCACGCAAGGCCACCAGGCCAGCGGTGGCGTGCCACCGTATCTGTACAAATCAATCGGCCCCAACGTCAAGGTCACCGACGCCACAAACGGCATCATCCAGGCCATCAACAACGGCCGCGCGGAGATCATGGTGAGCGACAGTGCAACACCGCCGCACTACGGAACATATCCGGTCGCCGCGCAGGTTGGAAATATCCATGACTTCTCACTAGACCCGGCGGCTACCATTCCCGTTGGCATGTCGAAAGATTTCGGCCTCGTAGCCGTTGGCCCCGTACCGCCGCTCTTCGACGTCAGAACCGATGGGTCGGCACTAAGGATCAATACCTCGAATACCTCGCAGACGGACAACTTGAGCTTTCAATGCAAAGAAGGGACGGCACGGAACCAACACTTCTTGACCATCGAATTTTCTGACGTGTCAGGTCGGGTCAAAGTCACATACCTAAATAGTATGGGAGCGCCAGGTGAATATATTCTTGACCAAGGCTCCTCGACCTTCCAATTG
>NZ_JBFUIT010000177.1:0-8203 GCF_056401735.1 Luteibacter sp. P4_D7_3 | reverse complement strand
GCCCCGTTGGTTCTTCAGGGCAGGAAATCCATACGATAGGCATAAATAACAACGGCTTGACGACATTCCTGTCGCCAAGCCGTGAAAAAGAGAGTGGGGCCGACCTCTTGCGAGTGACGCAAGAACTTACATATTAGCCGACTATAAGGGCCGAGAGCTCGGCAGTCTTTGCCTTCATCAAACCTTCATCGGCCCGCGTCTCGACATTCAGCCGAAGCAAGGGCTCGGTGTTGGACGACCGGAGATTGAAGCGCCAGGTGTCGAATGCTGCGCTGACGCCGTCGACATGATCGACGCGCGGAGCTTCCCGCTTGTAAAAATCCATGACACGCGCGACAGCCGCCTTCGCGTCATCCACGACGAAGTTGATTTCGCCACTGCAAGGATAGGCCGCCATGCGCTCGGCCAGCATTCCGGCAAGGCTGTTGCCGGTTCTGGAAAGGCGCTCCGCGACCAGCAGCCAGGGGATCATTCCCGAGTCGCAATAGGCGAACTCCCGGAAATAGTGGTGAGCACTCATTTCGCCGCCGTACACGGCATCTTCGGCGCGCATGCGCTCTTTGATGAACGCGTGACCCGTCTTGCTCTCGATTGGTACGCCGCCGGCTGACTTCACCATGTCGATGGTGTTCCAGGTCAGGCGTGGGTCATGGATGATCTTCGCACCCGCGTGCCGCTCGAGCATTTGAGCCGCCAGCAGGCCCACGATGTAATAGCCCTCGATGAACTGACCCATTGCGTCGAACAGGAAGCAGCGATCGAAGTCGCCGTCCCAGGCGATGCCAAAATCGGCACCGTGAGCGATAACGGCCTTGGCGGTAGCGTCGCGGTTCTCCGGCAGCAAGGGATTGGGAATCCCGTTCGGGAAGCTACCGTCGGGTTCGTGGTGCACTCGAACGAACTCGAACGGCAAGTGGGCTTCTAGCAGGTCGATGACGCCGCCAGCGCCGCCATTGCCCGCATTCACGACGACCTTCAATGGACGAAGGCCGCTCGTTTCGACGTAGCCGAGAAGGTGCGATATATAGGCCGCCTTATCGTGTTCGTGGGAAACGGTGCCGCGTTTTTCGACGGCCTCGCCGAATCCATTGTCTTCGACCATGCGCTCGATCTCACGCAGACCCGTGTCACCACTGATCGGACGCGACCCTTCGCGAACCAGCTTCATGCCGTTGTAGTCGATAGGGTTGTGGCTCGCCGTTACCATGATGCCGCCGGCGACCTGCCGATGGAACGTCTGGAAATAAACCTCCTCCGTTCCGCACAGCCCGATGTCGATGGCGTCGCGCCCTTCGTCATTGAGGCCCTGCACGATCGCCTTGGCGAACGCAGGGCTATCTCGGCGGATGTCGTAGCCCACCACCACGGCGCCCTCGCCGATCGTTCGCGCAAAGGCGCGACCGAGCCGGTAGGCGATGTCTTCATTCAGCTCGTCGGGAACGCGACCGCGAATGTCATAAGCCTTGAAACACTTCATGGCGGCGCTCTCCTGAAAACCTTCATTCTCGACCACCGGGCGTTTAGTCTCAAGACGCCGATGGCGGCAACATCGTCGCGCGAATCCAATGGAAGACGGCCGTCTTCTCGCGGGAGATAAAGTCTCTGCGTTCGGTCGGCACGGCACCGGCTTCCCTGATCTCGCGATCGTAGAGGGTCTCACTGGCAGCATCCCAATAAACGAGTCGAATCTCGGTGATGCCGTCGCGTTTGAGGCGCGTGATCGTGTTCGGCCCGATGTCAACGGTGTAACGCACGCGATTGCCGGTGAGAAAGCAGAATGGCGCAGAAAAACCCCACTCAGGGAAGATGTATGCCACGTTCGCCGGCGCCTGACGTGCCTCGATCGCGAGCTGCGTCAGCATGTCACTACTGCGCCCGCGCCCGCCTGTCGCAACCAGTTCCTCGTGAAAATCCACCTGCTGGGCAAGGTTTCCCGAAATGACCACTGCGATGGATGCCAAAACAACAATTCGCGCGCGCTGAACGGATGGATCGAAGAACGCCAACAGCCTGCGCAGGCTTAGTGCCAGCAGTAGATAGACGAACGGCACCAAGACACTGAAGTGGTGTACCCAGAGACGCTGGCCGAATAACAAGGCGACGGCGATAAAAGAAAGCGGCATCAGGGCGGCCAACGCCTGGAGCAAACGCCCGTTCTTTTTCGTCAGGTCGACTAGCCCGGAAATAAGAAGCAACGCGATACTGAAAGAGAGGATCCATGCCTTCCCGTCCGCCCATAATGTGGGCGTCGATACACCGAAGATCATGCGTTCGTTTCCTGCGTCGCTCGTCGCCAGCCGGACGAGGTCCCACGCGTATGACAGGCGACTGACCGATGCATCGCCCGGATCGAATGGCTTAAGGTCACCCAGCATTCCCCGGACGAACTCGAGTGTCGGCCCTATCCCGTGTTTCTTGGCGAGCAGGGACAAGTACCCAAGGAGGAACGGCGAAACGCCGACAGCCGTGCCCAATACCCAACGACTCCATTGCCGACGAGGGGTGGATACCAACACAAAGAGCATCATTGCCGGGGCGAAAAAAGCGAGCACGAAGTAACCGTAGCTTGCGAGCCCGAAGAAAAAGCCCGACCAGAATACGCGTCGCCGGACGATCCGCGACGTGTCATCTGGTGGGAGCGCCAGCAGCATCGCCACGAATAACCAGGCAGCCCCGCCGACTACGATATAGAACTGTGTCCGGAATGAAGCGGTAAAGGCCAACTCCGTAGCCAAGCCAAGACTGGCAAGCATCGCCAATCCGGCTGAGCCGGTAAGCCTTCGACTCAGATGGAACATGGCTAGAAGCAGGATAGCGCCGAAGACCGCCTGCTCGAGGCGCAACGAGGTTACGCTGAACCCTCCAATGGCGWAGAACGGCAGACCGAGGTAAGCATTCTGGAGCCCATGGTAAAAGCTACCCAAAATAGGAAATATCTTGGAAGGAATGCCTGTACTGGGATTGTTGCCAGGGTGCAGCCACTGCGCCGCCATGAAATCGGGGTTCACCCCGTCCATGTAGATTCCCGGGAGATCCGAGTGCATGAGGATCAAGCCAAGAAACGCGAGCGTCGGCAACAGCCACGAAACGCGCGCGAGCGGTGCCTCTTTCCAGTAAGTCAACCCTGTCTCCCGATTCCACCCCCAAGCGGCGGCGTCCATCCGCAAGATTATACAATTATCGGATCCAACCCTTCGGCATGGCCGCGGGCTACAAATGAAAGGACCAGCAACGCATGGACAACGATGACGCATTCCACGACCACAGGGTCGCCGTGCTCATTCCCTGTTTCAACGAGGCGCTCGCGATCGCCAAGGTCGTTCAGGATTTTCGCGCTGCCCTGCCCTTCGCCCACATTTACGTCTTTGACAACGCGTCGACGGACCGCACCGTCGAGGTCGCGCGGAGCGCTGGCGCTTCCGTGCGCTCGGTTGGCCTGCGTGGCAAGGGTAACGTAGTGAGGCGGATGTTCGCGGACATCGACGCGGACCTTTATGTACTTGTCGACGGCGATGCAACTTACGACGCCTCGAGCGCACCCCATATGGTCGGGCGACTCCTTCAAGGCGGCGCCGATATGGTGGTAGGCGTTCGCAAGGACGACAACGTCGCGGGCGCATATCGCAGCGGACATCGCCTCGGCAACCGGATGCTCACTGGATGTGTGGCTCTCATCTTTGGTGGCAAGTTCACCGACATGCTTTCGGGCTACCGAGTCTTCACGCGCCGCTACGTCAAGTCGTTTCCGGCACTGTCGGTCGGTTTCGAGACAGAGACAGAATTGACGGTGCACGCGCTCGAGCTGCGCATGCCCTGGAGCGAAATGGACACGCCGTATGCATCGCGGCCCGAGGGCTCCGAGAGCAAACTATCCACTTATAGGGATGGATACCGGATCCTCCGAATGATCCTCCGCCTCTTCATCGCTGAGAGACCCATGCAGTTCTTCGGGACGATAGCGTTGGTCGCCTTCGCAGCGGGTGTCGCCATCGCCCTTCCCCTGCTCGGCACATACCTGACGACGCACGAAGTGCCGAGACTGCCAACCGCACTGCTTTCGACGGGACTGGCGCTTATCGCGGCGCTGGCCCTTGTCTGCGGTGTCGTCATGGACGCCGTTACGCGGGGACGCCGGGAAATGAAGCGCCTGTTCTATCTTGGCATTCCCGCCCCGTCAGGCGTAGTCGGAGAATCGTCGACGTAACCAATCACTTTCGCAGGTGTTCCCACGACAATCGCGCGTGCCGGTACATCGCTTGTCACCACGGCGCCTGCACCAATCATCGCCCGCTCGCCAATCTGAAGGCCCGGCAGGATCGTCGCCCCGCCGCCGATCGATGCGCCCCGCCGCACAAGAGTGTGCGGAAACGCACCCGAATGAACGCCCGACCGGGGCATCCTGTCGTTCGTGAATGTCACGTTCGGTCCGACGAAAACGTCGTCCTCCAGCCGGAGTCCGTCCCACAATTGCACACCGCTCTTGACGGTAACCCGATTCCCAACGACGACATCGTTTTCGATGAAGCAGTGCGCGCAGATGTTGCAGTCTTCACCGACACTCGCCCCGGGCAGAATCACGACGAACTGCCAGACTCGCGTACGGGCGCCGACGTTCGTTGACTGAACGTCGGAGAGGGCGTGAAGGCTTGCCTGGTCAGTCACATGCTTACCCCGAAGACTTTTATTCCACCGTTACCGATTTAGCCAGATTCCGCGGCTGATCTACATCTGTTCCCCGTTGCACCGCAACGTGATAGGCCAACAGCTGTAGCGGAATTGTGAACACGGCAGGCGCAATCAGATCGCCACCGCCATCCACACGCACCATGGCCACGTGCTCAGTGCCGTCGTCCATCTCGGCGCGCTCATCCGCAAAGACAATCAACTCGCCGCCGCGGGCACGCACTTCCTGCAGGTTCGACTTCAGCTTGTCGAGCAACGGGCCATTCGGCGCCACCGCCACGATGGGCATGTTCTCGTCGACCAGGGCCAGCGGACCGTGCTTCAGTTCACCGGCGGGATACGCCTCGGCGTGGATGTACGAGATTTCCTTGAGCTTGAGCGAGCCTTCCAGCGCCACGGGGAACTGCGCGCCGCGCCCGAGGAACAGGGCGTGCTGCTTGTTGATGAAGTGGTCGGCGATCTTGAGGATCTCCGGCTCGATCTTCAGCGCGTTCTCGATATAACGCGGCAGCGACTGGAGCTCCTTGCAGTGCTCGAGGTACTTCGCGTTATCCAGGCCGCGACGGCGGCCGAGGTCCAGCGCCAGCAACGCGAACGCGGTGAGCTGAGTGGTGAAGGCCTTGGTCGAGGCGACGCCGATCTCCGGACCCGCGCGTGTCATCAGGCGCAGGTCGGATTCACGGACGACAGACGACTCCGGCACGTTGCAGATGGCAAACGTGGCCAGGTAACCGCGGCGGCGCGACTCACGCATGGCGGCCAGCGTGTCGGCGGTTTCACCCGACTGCGACACCGCGACGAAGAGCGTGTTTTCCGGCACGACGACGTCGCGGTAGCGGTACTCGCTGGCTACTTCGACGACGACAGGAATGCGTGCAAACTGCTCGATCCAGTACTTCGCCACCATGCCGGCGTGATAGCTGGTGCCGCAGGCCACGATGTGGATGGCGCGCGTTTTCTCGAGGATCGGGTCGGCGTCGATACCGAAGATGTTCGGCAGGATGCCATGCGGACCGATGCGACCCTCGAGCGTGTCGGCGACGGCGCGCGGCTGCTCGAAGATCTCCTTCTGCATGTAGTGGCGGTACTCGCCACGTTCCACGGAGTCGGCGCTGATTTCGCTCTCGTGCGCCGTGCGGTCGACACGCTGGCCGTCCAGGCCGAAGACTTCGACAGTGTCGCGCGTGATTTCGACGACGTCGTCTTCCTCGAGGTACATCATCCGGTTGGTGACCTTGATCAACGCCTGCGCGTCCGATCCAAGGAAGTGCTCACCAATGCCGATACCGACCAGCAGCGGGCAGCCACGGCGAGCGCCAACGATGCGCTCGGGCTCGTCCAGGCTCATCACGGCGATGGCATACGCGCCTTCGAGTTCGCGCACGGCGGCGGTGACGGCTTCGCGCAACGACTTGCCGGCCTGTACGTGCTCGTCGATCACCGCGCCCATCACCTCGGTATCCGTCTCCGAGTGGAAGGTGCGGCCTTTGGCCCTGAGCCCGTCGCGTAGGGATGCGTAGTTTTCGATGATGCCGTTATGCACGATGGCGATACGACCCTGCACGTGCGGGTGCGCATTCGCCTCGCTGGGAACGCCGTGCGTCGCCCATCGCGTATGCGCAATACCCGTGCCGCCCGGCACCGGATCGGCGTCGTAGAGGGCTTCCATCTCGCGAACCTTACCCTTCGCACGGACCCGGCGGATCTCACCGCCATCGGCGATGGCCATGCCAGCCGAGTCGTAGCCGCGGTATTCCAGGGCCTTCAGACCGGCAATGAGGATCGGCGCGATATCACGCTGCGCAACAGCGGCAACAATTCCACACATGAGTCGTGATCCTTCTTAATTGACTTTGCGGCGCAGGTAATTGAGCAGGTCGATCCGGGTGATCAGTCCGAGGAACTGTTCGCCGTCGACCACGATGGCGACGTGGCCCTTCTCGAACACGGGCAATAGTGCATCGATCGGTTCGCGGACCTGGAGCATTTCCGGCGAAGCCATCATGGCCGTGGAGACGGGATCTCGGAACCGGGTTTCGTCCGAATGCACGTGCATTAGCACGTCGGACTCGTCGAGGATGCCGACGATACGCTCGCTCTCCATCACCGGCAGCTGCGAGACGTCGTACAGCTTCATGCGGTTATAGGCGGTGACCAGCATGTCGTCCGGCTTGATCACCACCGTGTCGCGTTGCGCATAGGGCCGCAGGATGAGATCGCGCAGGTCGCCGTAGCGTTCGCGCTCGAGAAAGCCGTTGTCGAGCATCCAGTAGTCGTTGTACATCTTCGACAGGTACTTGTTGCCGGTGTCGCAGACCAGGGTGACGACACGCTTGGGTTCGGTCTGCTCGCGGCAGTACTTCAACGCGGCGGCCAGCAGGGTGCCCGTGGACGAACCACCGAGAACGCCCTCCTTCGCCAGCAGTTCGCGAGCGGCGAGGAAGCTTTCCTTGTCGCTGATGGCGAAAGCCTTCTCGACCATGGAGAAGTCGCTGATGGAGGGCAGGAAATCCTCGCCGATGCCTTCGACCATCCAGCTGCCGGACTTCTCCGACAACACGCCGTCATTGATGTACTCGGCGAGGATCGAGCCAACGGGGTCGGCCAGCACGATACGCGTATGCGGCGAATGCTTCCGCAGGTAGGCGGTGAGGCCGCTCATCGTGCCCGACGAGCCGCAGCCGACGACGATCGCGTCGACCTTGCCGTCCATCTGCTCGAGGATTTCCGGGCCGGTGGTCTGCTCATGCGCCAGCGGGTTGTCCGGGTTGCCGAACTGGTTGATGAAGTACGCCCCCGGGGTCTCGCGAGCGATCCGCTCGGCCATATCTTGGTAGTACTCGGGGTGGCCCTTGGCCACGTCCGAACGGGTAAGCACGACCTCGGCACCCATGGCCTTGAGGTTGAAGATCTTCTCGCGGCTCATCTTGTCGGGCACGACGAGGACCAGGCGATAACCCTTCTGCTGCGCGACCAGCGCGAGGCCCAGGCCGGTATTGCCCGCCGTGCCTTCCACGAGGGTGTCGCCCGGCTTGATCTTTCCGGCGCGCTCGGCGCCTTCGATCATCGACATACCGATGCGGTCCTTCACCGAGCCGCCCGGGTTGGCGCTTTCCAGCTTCAGGAAGAGCTCGCAACGGCCAGTATCCAGACGCTGGGCGCGCACCATGGGGGTGTGGCCGATCAGATCGAGGACGCTGTCATGAACACTCATTGGAACTCCGTCTTTTTCCGGGCACGGTCCCTACGACCCCACCCTCTGGGCGCACATGATAAAGCGTGGCGCCCTGAACCGATGCCCGGCTTCTCGGCCGATCCAAAACGGTGTAGGGAACGACCATAAAAAAACGGGCACGTTCCCGTGCCCGTTCTCTGGAATTTGTGAACCCGATGACGGGGTCAGTGTCGTGATTGCTGCCAGCTGTCCCACATTCGCTGGAGCTTCTCCTTTGCCTGCAGCTTTTCTTTCTTGAGTCCCGCCAGGCTTTGATCGTCCATGGGCAGACAGCCGATGTTGGCG
>NZ_JBFUIT010000176.1:0-8229 GCF_056401735.1 Luteibacter sp. P4_D7_3 | reverse complement strand
ACTTCWACGACTACGCCATCGGCCTGCGCCACAACCTGCCGATGATCAACATCCTCACCGACGACGCGAAGATCAACGACGCGGCGCCGGAGAAGTACCGTGGCCTCGATCGCTACGTCGCGCGCAAGGCCGTGCTTGCCGACCTGGAAGTCGCCGAGCTGCTGGTCGAAACGAAGAAGCACAAGCTGCAGGTGCCGCGCGGCGACCGTACCGGCCAGGTCATCGAGCCGTACCTCACCTGGCAGTGGTTCGTGAAGATGGACACGCTCGCCGCTCGCGGCCTGCAGCTGGTCGAACAAGGCGACGTGAAGTTCGTCCCCGAGAACTGGATCAACACCTACCGCCACTGGCTTGCCAACATCCAGGACTGGTGCATCAGTCGCCAGCTGACCTGGGGGCACCAGATTCCGGCGTGGTACACGGCCGACGGCACGATCGTCGTGGCACACGACGAGACCGAGGCGAAGGCGAAGGCTGCGGAGCTCGGTTACACCGGCGCACTGCGCCGCGACCTCGACGTGCTGGAAACGTGGTTCTCCTCGTCGCTGTGGAGCCACTCCACGCTCGGCTGGCCGGATTCGCAGGCGCAAGCCGAGCGCGGCTTCGATCGCTACCTTCCGACCAACGTGCTGGTCACCGGTTTCGACATCATCTTCTTCTGGGTCGCCCGGATGATCATGATGACCGACCACTTCACCGGCGAAGTGCCCTTCAAGGACGTCTATGTCACCGGCCTGATCCGCGACAAGGACGGCCAGAAGATGTCGAAGTCCAAGGGCAACGTGCTGGATCCGCTCGACCTCATCGACGGCATCACGCTGGACGATCTCGTGGCCAAGCGCACGAGCAGCCTGATGCAGCCGAAGATGGCCGAGAAGATCGAAAAGGCCACGCGCAAGGAGTTCGCCGAGGGCATTCCCGCCTTCGGTGCCGACGCGCTGCGCTTCACCTTCGCCTCGCTCGCCACACATGGTCGCGACATCAAGTTCGATCTCGAGCGCGCGGCCGGCTACAAGGCCTTCGTCAACAAGCTGTGGAATGCCTCGCGCTTCGTGCTGATGAACCTCGGCGAGGACGCCAAGGTCGTTGCGACGAAGCCGACAACCGAAGCCGAGCGCTGGATCCTCACCCGTTTGCACGACACGCTCGCCACGGTAAAGGAGCAGCTCGCGGGCTATCGCTTCGATCTCGCCGCGCAGGCGCTGTACGAGTTCACTTGGAACGAGTTCTGCGACTGGTTCCTCGAACTGTCCAAGCCGGCACTGAGCGGCAACGATGCCGCTGCGGTGGCGTCGACGCGCTACACGCTCGTCCACGTGCTTGAAACACTGCTCCGTGCGCTGCATCCGATCATCCCCTTCGTTACTGAGGAGATCTGGCAGAACGTGAGGCCGGTGCTCGGCATCGAAGGCGAAACCATCATGCTGCGCCCCTACCCCGAAGCCACGGACGTCGAAGCCGACGCCACGGCGACGGCCGAGATCGAATGGGTCAAGGACGTGCTCACCGGCGTCCGCCGTATTCGCGCCGAGATGAACATCTCGCCGGGCAAGGTCATTCCGCTGTTGTTCGCCGACGGCGACACCGCTGATCGTGGCCGCGCCGCGAAGTTCGCCGCACAGATCGCCTTCCTCGGACGGGTGGAAACGCCCGTCTGGGTCGACGGCGAAGAGCCCGCTGCTGCTGTCGGCGTGGTCGGCGGCATGCGCGTGCTGATTCCGCTGGAAGGGCTGATTGACGTGGGTGCCGAAAAGGCGCGTCTGGCCAAGGAAATCGCCCGCATCGAAGGTGAAGTCCGCAAGTGCGAAGCCAAGCTAGGCAACGCCAACTTCGTCGCCAACGCCCCTGCGGAAGTCGTCGAGCAGGAGCGCCAGCGCATCGCCGACTGGACCCACCAGGCGCAGGCGATGCGCGAGCAGGCGTTGAAGCTCGGCGGCTAACTAGGGCGGGGTCGGTTCACTCGCTTTGCGAGTGCCTGTTTTTAGCGGCTCTCGCGCCGCCGATTACGTCAGGGGTGAGGCGCAGAGCCTTCGGTGCTCGGACGTGGCGGCGCAGAGCCTTCGGTGCCCACCCCCGCTGCTCAGACACGTCCTCCGCGTTCCGTACCGGAAAGGCCGCTGCGCGGCCGTGTACTTATTTGGCCTACGGCCGCTCCACTTTTGCGGAACTCGCCTCGAGGGTGGGCACCGAAGGCTCTCCCGGACCCTGACGTTCGCGTGGTCGAGCCAAAGCGCGGCAGCATCGTCGGCAGCCTCGCAGCCACGCCAATGGAAGCGCAGACGCGAGKAAGGSGTTCSGCAACCGGGTAYCAGCAACSGCTTCCGCATCGCCCGRGGKYCYGGGACCGGCCGGRSCCGACGACGGCCCCACGCCAACGGCTCTCCTTCCACTYCACCGTATCGTCGTGAGAGACCTTGGTGTCCACCCTCGAKGCGAGTTCCGCACAAGTGGAGCGGCCGTAGGCCAAAYAGATACACGGGCCGCGTGAGCGGCCTTTCCTTCTCGAACGCGGAGGACGTGTCTGAGCAGCGAGGGTGGACACCAAGGTCTCCTCGCGAGACGCCCAAGTGTTGAGAGCGATGGCAACGCCGAGCCCCGCGAAGCCGAAGGCGAGCCATGGGCGAGGTGCTAGGTGCGAAAGCCGAGCGCCCGGGCCCCGGTAATGGGTGAAGAACCAAAAAAAATCCCGCCGAATGGCGGGATTTCTTAGACACCGGGACCCAAGGCCTCACATGTCGTGCTTGTTCACTTCGAAGCCGGCTTTCTTGTAGTCCGTCCACCGGCTACGCGACCCCTCGCGCTCCGCGGGGTCCGCCGCGACCACTTCAAGCACCCGATCGAAGCGACCCGGCGCGCAAACCTCGCGCAGGTTGATCACCATGGGCCGGTCCGCCACCTCGACGCCCGGCGGCACGATCAGCACCGCCGTGTTCGCGTCGTCGTCGTCACCGGCGAGTTGATGCGGGATGAAGCTGTCCTCATCGAACGACCACAGGTACTCGTCGATGGCCTCGGCCTGCTCGAAGTCGCGGGTGAGGATCAGGGTCGGCTGCTGGGCCCCGAACGCGCGCTTGGCCAGTTCGCAGACCAGCAGCAGGGGATCCTCGCGAAACCGCGGTTTATCGATCAGGTAGAAGTCGGCGCGCGGCATACGGTCGGGATCAGCCGGCTGCGACGCGGTCGAGCAGCCACTGCGTCAGCAGCGGCACCGGACGACCCGTGGCCATGCCCTTGCGACCCTCGTCCCACGCCGTGCCGGCGATGTCGAGATGCGCCCAGCGACGGCCTTCGGTGAAGCGTGCCAGGAAGCAACCCGCGGTGATGGCGCCGGCGTACTTGCCACCGATGTTCGCCACATCGGCGAAGCCCGAGTCGAGCTGGCTCTGGTAATCGTCCCAGAGCGGCAGGCGCCAGGCGCGATCCAGCGTCGATTCGCCGGCGGCGAGCAGCTCGGCCGAGAGCGATTCGTCCTTGGTCATCAGTCCGCTGGCGTGCTTGCCGAGGGCGACGACGCAGGCACCGGTGAGGGTGGCGGCATCGATCATGGTGTGCGGGTCGAAGCGCTTGCCGGTATAGGTCAACGCGTCGCAGAGAATCAGACGGCCCTCGGCGTCGGTATTGAGCACTTCGATGGTGATGCCCGACAGGCTGGTCAGGACATCGCCCGGGCGGTAGCTGTCACCGTCCGGCATGTTTTCCACGGCGGGAACCACGCAGACGAGGTTGACCGCCAGCTTGAGCTTCACGGCGGCGACGAAGGCACCGAGCACGCCAGCGGCACCGCACATGTCGAACTTCATTTCTTCCATGCCCGGACCCGGCTTCAGGCTGACGCCGCCGGTGTCGAAGGTGATGCCCTTGCCGACGAAGGCGTAGGGACGCTCGCCGTCCTTGCCACCGTTCCACTGGAGGATGACCAGACGCGGCGCGTTGGCCGATCCCCGGGCCACGGCCAGCAACGAGCCGAAGCCCTCACGCTCCATGTCGGCGCGGTCGAGGGATTCGAAGGTCACGCCTTCGTGGGCATCGGCAAAGGCCTTGGCCTGGTCGGCGATGTAATCGGGATTGCAGATGTTCGGCGGCAGGTTGCCGAGTTCCTTGGCATAGCGGACGCCTTCGGCGATCGCACGGGCTTCGGCCAGGCCAGCCTCACCGTCGGCGGGGCCGACGAGGGTCATCGTGGCGAGCTCCGGCAGGGCCTTGTCGCGCGGCTTCACTGTCGCGGTGTAGCGGTAGGCGGCGTGGTCCGTGGCCAGGGCGGCCACGCGCAGGCGCCAGGCGGCATCGCGGCCCGGGACCTCGACTTCGGGCAGCCAGTTGACGGCCTCCGTGACCGGCAGCCGGCCGACGGCGCGGGCGGCCTCCAGGATCACCCGCTGGTAGCGGGCGGCGTCGAAGGTTTTCTGCGCACCGAGGCCCACCACCAGCACGCGGGCAGCGGCGACGCCGGCCGGGTGGAGCAGCGTGACGAGGTTGCCGACCTTGCCGGTGATATCGCCGGCTTCGACGAGGCGCTTGATCGCCCCGCCCGCCGCGGTGTCGATCCGCGCGGCGGCGCTGGTCAGGACACCGTTCTCGTAGACGCCGACCACCGCGACCGGGGTCGCCGTGGATTCGGGAGCATTGGAACCGAGGCTGAACTGAACCGTCATAGCTAACTGTCCTGCAAAAGCCCGCCGGGGCCCGGACAGGCTAGACTTGTGGTTTGCCGGCCAGGACTGACGCGGCACGAACCGCCAATTCTACCAAATGCTCAGCATCCTCGACCGATACTTCCTGCGCGAACTTGCCTACGGTGTCATTGCGACCGCCGTGGTTCTGCTCGTCATCTTTGCGGGTGGCGCCTTCGCCACGGTGCTGCAGAAGGTGGCCAACGGAAGTATCCAGCCCAGTGTGATGTTCGAGGTACTCGGCCTGCAGATGGTCGACCTGCTCTCCACCCTGCTGCCCATGTCGGTCTTCCTGGGCACCCTCACGGCGCTGGGCCGGATGTACCGCGAGAGCGAAATGCACGTGCTGGCGTCGTCCGGCATGGGCCCGCGGGGCCTGCTGCGCCCCGTCACCCTGCTCGCCGTCATCGCCACCATCGTGGTTGGCGTGGTCTCGCTCTGGCTGGGGCCGCTCTCGGCCCGCTCGGCCGACACGATCATCGCCGCCGCGAACAAATCCGTGATCGCCGCCGGACTCGACGCTGGGCGCTTCACGGAACTTCCGGGCAAGGGCGGCATCATTTTCGTCGACACGCTCAGCCGCGACGGTACGGTTCTGGGCAAGACCTTCATCGCCACCGACCGCGTCGACAGCGACAATCGGCCGCAGGTGCGCGTGGTCAATGCGAAGAGCGGCCGCATGTACCAGGAAAGCGACGGCGTGAATCGCTTTCTCGCCCTGTACGACGGTTGGCAGTTCGAGATCCCGCTGGGCATGGACAACTGGCGCCGTATGAAATACGAGCGCAACGACCTCTCGCTGTCGAACATCTCCGACGACGATGACGACACCGATCCGGCGCATGAATCGACCACGACCGACCTGTTCAGGACACCCACGGCCGATGGCCTGGGCGAACTGGTCTCGCGCTTCGCCGCGCCGGTCAGCACCCTGGTGTTGATGATGATGGTGCTGCCGATGTCCCGGCAGGCACCTCGCGATGCACGCTACGGGCGTCTGCTGATCGCAGTGCTCGCCTACTTCCTCTACGTGATCTGGCAGCTGATCGCACGCACCCAGATCATCAAGGGGCACCTGCATACCTCGGCGCCGATCTGGGTCCTCCATATCATCGTCTTCGGCGTGGCGGCGTGGTTCTTCTGGCGGCAGAACTCGCCGCGCCAGACAAAGGCGATCGCGTAATGGCCACGCTGACCATCAAGCGGGCCGACCGTCTCATCGGCATGACCGTGCTCGGCACCCTCCTCCTGGTCTGGTTGGTCCTGACCGGTTTCGACGCGCTGACCCAGTTCGTGCGCCAGCTTGGCAACATCGGCAAGAACGGCTTCACGCTCTACGACGCCATCGCCTACATCATGCTGACGGTGCCCCGGCGCCTCTACCAGATGTTCAGCAACGCCGCCCTCATCGGCGGCCTGCTCGGCCTTGGCAGCCTGGCTGCCACCGGCGAACTCACCGCCCTGCGTGCGGCAGGCATGTCGAAGCTGCGCATCGCGGCCTCGGCGGCCGGCGTCATCGCCATTCTCACCGTGGGGGTGGTCGTGATGGGCGAGACGGCGGGGCCTTACGGCGACCAGCACGCACAGGCCATCCAGGTACGCATGCGCTCGAGCAATCTCGGTGCAACGGCCAGCGGACTATGGGCACGCGATGGCGGCAAGATCATCAACGCCAAGTCGGCCATTGCCTTGCAGGAAGAAGACCGTACGACCGTCAAGCTGGTGGATGTGCGCGTGTACACCTTCACTCCCGACGGTCAGGTGCTGGAGTTTTCGCACGGCGACAGCGCCATCCATGACGGCAACCGCTGGGTCATGACCAACGTCCGCACCACCACGCTGGACGAAAAAGGCACGCATGCCACCGAACTGGCAACGCAGACCTGGGCCTCGCATCTCAATCCGCATGTGCTCGAGCAGTCGGTCATCCACCCCGAGTACCTCTCGATGGCCGACCTTCGCCGGAACATGCGCTACCTCGAAGCCAACGGGCAGAATCCGGGCGCTTACGCCGTCGCTTTCTGGGGGCGCGCGCTGTTCGCGGTGAACACGCTGATCCTGGTCCTGTGCGCGATGCCTTTCGCCTTCGGCTCGCTGCGCTCGGGCGGCTTCGGGAAACGCCTGTTCCTTGGTGTGATCATGGCGATCGGCTGGTACTTCCTGCAGGGTGCCATGGTCAACTTCGGCACCGTGTACGGACTGCCACCCCTGTTGGCGAACCTGTTACCCACGGGGCTGCTGGTCATCGGCGCACTCACCTACTTCAGGCGATTCGGCTAGCCGGTTCCTGCGCCGGCAACGACACCGCGTCGAGCACGGCGTCCAGTTCTTCACCGGTCATCGGCTTGCGCAAAAGCGCATTCATGCCGGCATCGCGAATCGCTTTCATTTCGTCCCCGGCCGACCGTGCCGTCACTGCCACGATGGGAAGGCTTGCGAGTCGAGCCATGCGACGCACCATGCGCGCCACCTGGAAGCCATCGACCAGCGGAAGGTCGAGATCCAGCAGGACGGCGTCGTACGTATTCCTCGACACTTCGGCCATGGCCGCCAGACCGTCGCCCACGATAGTGACGCGATGCCCACGCTGGCCGAGCAGACCCGCCATGACAGCGGCAATCACCGCGTCGTCCTCGACAAGAAGCAGCCGTCGGCTGGTACTTGTCCGCTGCGCCGAGGGCGACATGGCGCGACGACGCCCTTCGCATGCACACGCTCGCAGCGGAAGTCTCACGATGAACCGGCTGCCCACACCGGGCTGACTCTCGACGACGATGTTTCCGCCCATGAGTGTGCATAGCTCGTGGCAGATGGCCAGCCCCAGTCCCGAGCCCTGGGCACGCTCTGGCGAGCCACCCTGCTCGAAACGCGAGAAAAGGCGACCGCTCAACTCGTCTGAAATACCCGGCCCCGTGTCGGTCACCGACATCGCCAGTGTCTGGTTGTCGCGGCGAAGGTGAACGTCCACCGAGCCGGTGTGGGTGAACTTCAGCGCGTTGTTGACCAGGTTCTGCAGGATCTGGCGCAGCCGAATGGCGTCGCCGCGAATCGTGATCGGTACGTCGGGATCGATGTGTACCGAAAGCGCCAGGCCCTTTTCCCGTGCACTCCCCGAGGCCAGGGCGATGACTTCGTCCGCCAGCGCATGGACAGCCACGCACTCGACTTCCAGCAACAGGCGCCTGGACTCGATCCGGGTGATATCGAGCGCGTCGTTGACCAGCCGTAGCAAGGTCGTACCCGAACGGCGCACGGCATCGACGTAACTACGCTGCGTCTCGTCCAGTGGCGTTCTCGCCATGAGCTCGGCCATGCCGAGTACGCCCGTCATGGGCGTTCTGATCTCGTGCCCCAGCGTGGCCATGAATTCGGTTTTCGCGGCATTGGCTTCTTCGGCCAGGCGTTGCTGTTGCTCGGCGAGCCGGAGCCGAAGCGCCTGCCGTACGCGACGACGCGCCGCGACCATACCCCCGCCCACGAGCACCAGGACGACCACGGCGTAGATCAACCACGCCCACCACCGTTGCCACGGTGGGGCATCCACGATGATCGTCAGGGG
>NZ_JBFUIT010000175.1:0-8348 GCF_056401735.1 Luteibacter sp. P4_D7_3 | reverse complement strand
CACATACAAGGTCCATGGGACCGAGCGTTCGGCGCCTGAAGACCTGATCGTCCCCGACACGGACCCCGAGCGCCTCACGACCAAGATCCACGCCGTGCTCGAGCATGCGACACAGATGTCCTTGAGTCGCGAGCGCATGCTTGGCGTGGCCTCCCGTCCCGAGCGCTTCGACCGGGCGCCCGCCGCCCCGGGCACGGGTGCGCTGCGCCTGCCGTGGCGACCGGGACGGCTGGCGCGAAGCCGGCTGCGCCTCGTCCTGGCGGATACGCAGGGCGTGCAGGTCTGGCCGTGGCGCCTCGCGCCGATCGAGCGGGCGGGCGACGAGTGGATGCTACCTCTGCGTGGCGCGCCGGGTCCGGCCTTTGCCAAGCTCACCGCCGACCTCTCGACGCCCTGGATTTATGACCACTATGGCTGGGCCGGGCAGGACCCGGAACCGGTCGGGCTTGTGGCCCGGGCCGCCGGGTAGCTAGGATGACGGTCAAACCAGGGGATTCCACGTGTCCATGAACGCCACCAGCTCCTCACCGCGACAGGGAATCCTCTCGCTGAAGATCAAGGACGTGAACTCCCTGTACATCTCGTACATGCCGTTCCTGAAAACCGGTGGTCTCTTCGCGCCGACCGCCCAGCGCTACAGCCTGGGCGACGAGGTGGCCTTGCTGGTCACCCTGATAGACGAAAACGAGCGCCTGTCGGTCGCCGGTCGCGTGGTCTGGATCACGCCGGTGGGTGCCCAGGGCAACCGAACCGCCGGTGTCGGTATCCAGTTCAACGAATCCCCCGAGAGCGAAGGTGCCCGGCAGCGCATCGAAGCGCTGCTTGTCGGAACCCTCGCCTCCGAGCGTCCGACCCAGACCATGTGACATATCGGCGCGCTCCGGCGCCGAATGTCCGTGTTCAACAGGCGATTACCTGCGATTGCACCATGGCGACGCAGTTTTTCCCTTATTAATACTTGTCGTGATACCTGCACGCACTGGTACAATAGATCGGTTCCCCAACGTGAGATTGTGGATATCCGGAGTCGTTGGTACGCAATGCGTCCCGACACGGATCGACCCATTTGGATCGATTCGATAAAAGCTCTGGCGACCCTAGCCGGACCGCTCGTCCCCGCCGACGGTCACTGATGCGCCCAGTGAGGCGCGGAGGTACGCAGCATCGTGCTTGCCCAATACTGGCCCGTCCTGTTGTTCATTGCCGTGGCCGTAGGCCTAGGCGTGGTCCTGATGGCGATCGGCATCCTTGCCGGCCCCAGCCGTCCCGATTCGGAAAAGCTCTCGCCCTATGAGTGCGGCTTCGAGGCCTTCGAGGACGCGCGCATGAAGTTCGACGTGCGCTATTACCTCATCGCCATCCTCTTCATCATTTTCGACCTCGAAATCGCCTTCCTGTTTCCGTGGGCGGTGGTGTTCGACAAGATCGGCGGCATCGCGCTGATCGAAATGGCGCTGTTCCTCGCGCTGCTCGTGGTCGGTTTCGCTTACGTCTGGAAGAAGGGAGCGCTCGAATGGGAGTGATGACCACCATCGATCGGGTGATGCACAACCCGACGCCGCTCAACCTCGTCGACGACATCCTGCGTCCTAACGGCGACGCCCCGGTCGTCAATCGTGGCTTCGGCGTGACCAGCATCGATGCCCTGATGAACTGGGCGCGTACCGGTTCCATGTGGCCGATGACCTTCGGCCTGGCCTGCTGCGCGGTCGAAATGATGCACGCGGGTGCCGCGCGCCTCGATCTGGACCGCTTCGGCGTCGTCTTCCGTCCCAGCCCCCGCCAGTCCGACGTGATGATCGTCGCCGGCACCCTGGTGAACAAGATGGCCCCGGCTCTGCGCAAGGTCTATGACCAGATGCCCGAGCCGAAATGGGTCATCTCCATGGGTTCCTGCGCCAACGGCGGCGGTTACTACCACTATTCCTACTCGGTCGTTCGCGGCTGCGATCGGATCGTGCCGGTCGATATCTATGTGCCGGGTTGCCCGCCGACGGCCGAAGCGCTGATCCACGGCATCCTGCAGTTGCAGAAGAAGATCCGTCGCACCCACACGATCGCGCGTTAACAGGGCATCGCACATGAGCGTTATTAACGAGACCTCGCTGGTCGAACGGCTCGCCGCGCGCTTCGGCGACATGCTGACGGTGAAGGTCGACCGCAACGAAGTCACCGCTGAGGTGGCTCCGCGTGACCTGATCGCCGTGGCTACCGCGCTGCGCGACGAGGCGGGCTTCCGCTTCACCATTCCTATCGACGTCTGCGGCGTCGACTACCTCAGCTACGGGCAGACCGAGTGGGACACCGACACCGCGCAGGGCGATAGCTTCTCGCGTGGCGTGGAAGGTGAGGCCATGGGTCGCTTCACGTGGGCCGACCGCCCGCGCAAGGTCGAGCAGCCGCGTCGTTATGCCGCGGTCATCCACCTGCTGTCGATCGAACTCAACCAGCGCATCCGCCTGCGCATCTTCTGCGAAGACGATGCCTTCCCGATCGTCCCGTCGGTGACGCCGGTGTGGCCGGGCACGGACTGGTTCGAGCGCGAGACCTTCGACCTGTACGGCATCATCTTCGATGGTCACCCGGATCTCCGTCGCATCCTCACGGACTACGGCTTCGTGGGCCATCCGTTCCGGAAGGATTTCCCGCTGATCGGTAACGTCGAAGTGCGCTACGACCCCGAACAGAAGCGTGTCATTTACGAACCCGTCTCGATCGAACCGCGCGTGCTCGTGCCGCGCACGATCCGTAACGACGCCGATCTCGATCAGGCCAGGGCGGAATCCGCCGATCATTGGCGGGAGAATTAAGCCGTGGAAGAAATTCGCAATTACACGATGAACTTCGGCCCGCAGCATCCCGCTGCGCATGGCGTGTTGCGCCTGGTGCTGGAGATGGACGGCGAGACGATCGTCCGCGCCGATCCGCATATCGGCCTGCTGCACCGTGGCACCGAGAAGCTGGCCGAGTCCAAGCCGTTCAACCAGTCCATCGGTTACATGGATCGCCTCGACTACGTCTCGATGATGTGCAACGAGCACGCCTACGTGCTGGCCATCGAGAACCTGCTCGGCATCCAGGCACCCATCCGTGCGCAGTACATCCGCACGATGTTCGACGAGATCACCCGCATTCTCAACCACCTCATGTGGGTGGGTTCGAACGCGCTCGATCTCGGCGCCATGGCCGTCTTCCTCTATGCGTTCCGCGAACGCGAAGAGCTGATGGACGTCTACGAGGCGGTATCGGGCGCGCGCATGCAYGCCACGTACTACCGCCCGGGTGGCGTTTACCGTGACCTGCCGGACCARATGTCGAAGTACCGCGAGTCGCCGTGGCACAAAGGCGCGGACCTCAAGCGCCGCAACTCGTGGCGCGAAGGCTCGATGCTGGACTACCTCACGGAGTTCACCAACGACTTCCCGGCGCGCGTCGATGAGTACGAATCGCTGCTGACCAACAACCGTATCTGGAAGCAGCGTACGGTCGGCATCGGCGTCATCCCGCCCGAGAAGGCGCAGGCCTGGGGCATGACCGGCGCGATGCTGCGCGGCTCGGGCATTGCCTGGGATCTGCGCAAGAAGCAGCCGTACGCCGCCTACGCGAACATGGAATTCGACATTCCGGTGGGCGTCAACGGCGACTGCTACGACCGTTACCTGGTTCGCGTCGAAGAGATGCGCCAGTCGAACAACATCATCAAGCAGTGCGTGGCGTGGCTGAAGGCCAACCCGGGCCCGGTGATGGTGCAGAACTACAAGGTCGCGCCGCCCAGCCGCGAAGAAATGAAGAGCGACATGGAAGCGCTGATCCACCACTTCAAACTCTTCACGGAAGGCTACGGTGTGCCTGCCGGTGAAACCTATACCGCCGTCGAAGCGCCCAAGGGCGAGTTCGGCTGCTATCTCGTGTCCGACGGTGCGAACAAGCCTTTCCGCGTGCATCTGCGCGCGCCCGGCTTCGCCCACCTGTCTTCCATGGACGCGATCGTAAGAGGCCACATGCTCGCCGACGTCGTCGCGATGATTGGCACCTACGATCTCGTCTTTGGCGAAGTCGACCGCTAAGTCGACGGAGTGAACTGAATCATGAAAGCCACCGGACATTTTGAGCAGGTCAAGGACGTCGATCCTCTTGTCGTGCTCAACGATCACACCCGCAGCCACATCGATCACTGGGTTTCCAAGTTTCCGCCGGATCGCAAGCGCTCCGCGCTGATCCAGTCGCTCATGGCGGCGCAGGAACAGAACGTCGGTTACCTCACCGACGAACTGATCACGGCTGTCGCGAAGTACCTCGAACTGCCGGCGATCTGGGCGTACGAGGTCGCGAGCTTCTACTCGATGTTCGAGACCACGCCTGTCGGTCGCAACAACGTCGCCATCTGCACCAACATTTCCTGCTGGTTGAACGGGGCCGAAGGCCTGGTTCGCCATTGCGAGAAGAAGCTCGGCATCAAGACCGGCGAGAGCACCGCCGACGGCCGCATCTATCTCAAGCAGGAAGAGGAGTGCCTCGCCGCTTGCGCGGGCGCGCCGATGATGGTCGTCAACGGTCACTACCACGAGAAGCTGACGACCGATTCGGTCGACGCGATCCTCGACGGTCTTAAGTGAGGTAAGGGCAATGGCTAGCACCACTGGTCCGGTCGGACCCGCACCGCAGGAACACCAGGTCGTCTACACGACCCTGCATTTCGAGAAGCCCTGGGCGCTCGAGAGCTATGAAAAGGTGGACGGTTACAAGGCATGGCGCAAGATCCTGGCTGAGAAGCCTGATCCCGCCGCCCTGATCGAAGAGATCAAGAAGAGCGCGCTGCGCGGTCGCGGCGGCGCCGGCTTCCCCACGGGCCTGAAGTGGAGCTTCATGCCCCGCACGGCACCGGGCCAGAAGTACATCCTGTGCAATTCGGACGAATCCGAGCCGGGTACCTGCAAAGACCGCGATATCCTGCGCTTCAACCCGCATTCGGTCATCGAAGGCCTGGCGATCGCGTGCTACTGCACGGGCTCGACCATCGCTTACAACTATCTGCGTGGCGAGTTCCACCACGAGCCGTTCGAGCACATCGAAGAAGCCCTGAAGGAAGCCTATGCGGCTGGCCTGCTCGGCAAGGACATCGGTGGCTCCGGTATCGACGTGGACATCTACAACGCCCTCGGCGCCGGCGCATACATCTGCGGCGAAGAAACCGCGCTGATGGAATCGCTGGAAGGCAAGAAGGGCCAGCCGCGCTTCAAGCCGCCGTTCCCGGCTGGCTTCGGTCTGTATGGCCGTCCGACCACGATCAACAACACCGAGACCTATGCTTCGGTGCCGGCGATCCTGCGCAACGGCGCGGAATGGTTCCTCAACCTCGGCAAGCCGAACAACGGCGGCCCGAAGATCTTCTCGGTCTCCGGCCACGTGGCCAACCCGGGTAACTTCGAGATCCGTCTTGGCACGCCGTTCTCCGAACTCCTGCAGATGGCCGGCGGTATCCGCGGCGGCAAGAAGCTCAAGGCCTGCATCCCCGGCGGTTCGTCGATGAAGGTGCTGACGGCCGAGAAGATCATGGAATGCACCATGGACTACGACTCGCTGCAGAAGGCGGGCTCGGGTCTGGGTTCGGGCGCCGTGATCGTGATGGACGAAACCACCTGCATGGTTCGCGCCTGCCATCGCATCTCGCGCTTCTACATGGCCGAGTCGTGCGGCCAGTGCACCCCGTGCCGCGAAGGCACCGGCTGGATGCACCGCGTGCTCTCGCGCATCGTCGAAGGCAAGGGCACGACGGACGATCTTCATCGCCTGAAGGCTGTTGCCGGTCAGATCGAGGGCCACACCATCTGCGCGTTCGGTGAAGCCGCCGCGTGGCCGGTGCAGGGCTTCCTGGCCAACTTCTGGCACGAATTCGAATACTACGTGGAGCATGRCCGGTCGATCGTCGACGGCCCGGCGGACACGGTCACCACTGGAGTCGCTGCATGAGTGCGCAGCCCGTAGCCAATGCCGCGCCGGATCTGGTCAATATCGAGATCGACGGCGTTCCGGTGCAGATAGCCAAGGGTCGGATGATCATCGAGGCGGCCGACGCCGTCGGGATTCCCATTCCGCGTTTCTGCTATCACCGCAAGCTTCCGATCGCCGCCAACTGCCGCATGTGCCTGGTGGAAATCGAGAAGATGCCGAAGCCGGCACCCGCCTGCGCCACGCCGGTAGGCGAGGGCATGAAGGTGTTCACGCGTTCGGACAAGGCGTTGAAGTCGCAGCGCAACGTGATGGAATTCCTGCTGATCAACCATCCGCTGGACTGCCCCATCTGCGACCAGGGCGGCGAGTGCGAACTGCAGGACGTCTCCCTCGGCTATGGCCGCTCGGTGTCGCGCTACAACGAGCGCAAGCGCACCGTTTCCGACGAGAACCTCGGGCCGCTTATCGCGACCGAGATGACCCGCTGCATCCAGTGCACGCGCTGCGTTCGCTTCACCAGCGAGATCGCCGGCACGTACGAACTCGGCGGCATGAGCCGTGGCGAGAACCTGGAGATCGGTACCTACATCGGCAAGACCATCGAGAGTGAACTGTCGGGCAACATCATCGACGTTTGCCCGGTCGGCGCGCTGACCAACAAGCCGTTCCAGTTCCAGGCCCGCGCCTGGGAGCTGGTGGCACGCCCGTCCGTCGGTTACCACGACGCGCTGGGTTCGAACCTGTGGATGCACACGCGCCGCGGTGAAGTGCTGCGCAACGTGCCGCGCGACAACGAGACGATCAACGAATGCTGGTTGTCCGATCGCGACCGTTACAGCCACCAGGGCCTGTACGCCGCGGATCGCGTGAAGTCCCCGATGGTCAAGCGCAACGGCCAGTGGTCGGCAACGACCTGGGATGACGCGCTCGCGGTTGCGAAGGAAGCGCTCAAGAGCGTTCCGGGTTCGGATCTCGGCGTGCTGGTGAATCCGGCCACGTCGAACGAGGAGGGCGAACTGCTCGTCCGTCTCGCCCGTGGCCTGGGTAGCGCCCATGTCGACCATCGCCTGCGTCAGCTCGACTTTGCCGACAACGCGTTCGCGAAGGCCTTCGCCTCGCCGATCGCCTCGTTCGACAAGGTGAAGGCGGCGCTGCTGGTCGGTTCCGACCTGCGTAACGAAGTGCCGCTCCTCAACCACCGCATCCGTCAGGCGGTGAAGAAGGGTGCCAGCGTCTACGCGGTCAACCCGGCCCACTTCAACTTCAACTACCCGCTGGCCGGCGAGTCCGTCGCCGCGCCGCACGCGCTGGTCGCCGAACTGCTGATCCTGGCCAAGGCCGCCAGCGAGAACGGTGCCACGGTGCCGGAATCGATTGCCTCCGCTCTTAATGGCGTGGACACGACCGACGCCCACCGCGCCGCCTTCAAGGCGCTCGGCGACAACGCCGTCGTTATCCTCGGCCACGCCGCGGTGACGCATCCGGAAGCCTCGTGGCTGCGAGCCATCGCGCGCTTCATCGCGCAGGCTGCCGGCGCCTCGTTCAATGAGATCCCGGTCGGTGCCAACGCGCTGGGCCTGGCGTCGGTCGGCGTCCTGCCGACGGCGGGCGGTCTCGATGCGCGCGGCATGCTGACCCAGGCCCGCAAGGGCTACGTGCTCTACAACGTCGAGCCGCCGCACGACTTCGCCGATGGCACGCTTGCCCTGCAGGCGATGCATTCGGCGCAGACCGTGGTCGCTTTCGCCGCCTTCGCCAGCGATGCGCTGAAGGACTCCGCCGATGTGATCCTGCCGATCGGCCTGACGCCGGAGATCGACGCGACCCTAGTCAATGTCGAAGGCACCGCACAGACCGTGCTGCCGGGTGCCAAGGCACCGGGCGATGCGCGTCCGGGCTGGAAGGTGTTGCGTGCGCTGGGTGGCATGCTCGGTGTTGCCGGTTTCGAGTTCGACGATCTCGTCGGTCTGCGCGCGGGCCTGACCGAGCGCGCGTCGGAGGTTCGTCCCTCGCTTGCGACGCGTGCCTCGGGCGTGAGCTTCTCGCGTCTGGCCACCACGCCGATCTACCGCGTCGACGCGGTGGTCCGTCGTGCCGGCGCCCTGGCTTCGCACCCGCTGAACCGTGCCGCTGCCATCCGCATCAACGCGGACGCCGCCGGCAAGCTCGGTCTTATCGATGGCGCCAACGCGCGCATCGGCGATGCCGTCCTTCCGGTGGTTATCGATGCCTCGGTGCCTGATGGTGCCGCGTGGATCGAAGCCGCGCACTCCGAAACCGCCATGCTGCCTCCGTACGGCGCGGCCATCACCGTGAGCAAGGCGTAACCATGGGCGCTCAACTCTTCGATCACGTCTTGATGCCGGTGCTCTACATCCTGGCGATCGTGCTGCCGC
>NZ_JBFUIT010000174.1:0-8384 GCF_056401735.1 Luteibacter sp. P4_D7_3 | reverse complement strand
GGCCCGGGCCCACCTTCCCGCCGCGATCGCCGGAGCGGCCACCGCTGGAGCCGCCACCGTAGATGTCGGAAAGGTAATCGGCCAGATCCGACGCCTGCACGTTGCGCACGTCGTAGACGTAGAGCTGGGCTTCATTGCCGCCGCCGTGGTCGATGCGATCGATCCAGCTGCGCACTTCGTCCAGATAGGCCGGCTGCGGGCTGATCACCACCAGCGAATTGGTCCGCTCGATGGGGATGAAGCGCAACAGGCCGGCCATCGGCGTGTTGCCCTTATCACCGAACAGCTTGTCGAGCATGGGCGTGAGGTCCTTGACCTCCGCGCGCTGCAGGCTGAACACGCCCACGGACATACCGCGCAGCCAGTCCACGTCGAAGGTGGCCACGGTGCGCTGGTAGTTCTCCAGTTCGCTCGGCGTGCCGGCCATCACGATCACGTTGCGCGTGGGATCGGCGAGCAGCACCGCGTCGGCACGTGCGAACGGCTTGATCAGCTTCTGCATCTCCGTGGCGGAAATGAAGTGCAGCGGGAACAGGCGCGCCTGCAGGCCGCCAGCGGGCGCATTGGCGCCGATGCTCGGCACGAGGTTGCCGGCGACGGCGTCCTTGGCGGGCATCACCACGTAGCGGCCGTTACTGTGCACGAGCGCATTGCTTGTCCACGACAGCAGGGTCTCGAGGATCGGCAGGGCCTGCTCGGCCGTGACCGGCTGCGAGGTCGAGAAGGACACGTTGCCCTGCACGCCCGGCACGATCGAATAATTTTCATGCAGCAGGTCGCCGAGGATGGCTTTCACCACCGACTCGACCGGCTGGTTCTCGAAATTGAAGGTCACCGTGCCCGCGCCTTCGGCGACCGGCGTCGGTTTGGCCAGGCCCACGGCCTTGACGAATTCGCCCGTGCCCGTGGTGACTTCCGGCGGCGCCACGCCCGGCGTGGACGGATTGGTGCTGGCGATCGGCACCGACCGCGGTGCGGGTTTCTCGGTGCCGGCCATGGCCTCGCGCTGCAGTGCCCCGTCGTCGCGCGGCTGAGGCAGGGTCGAGCATCCGGCCAGCGCTATCGCGAGCGCCACGGCGCCGGTCAGCTTACGTCTCTGCGTCAAACAACGTACTCCCTCGTTGGTCGCGAGAGAGCCGCCTCACAGGGGGCGGCTCTCTCGATTTCGCCAACTCTAAAGGGAGGGTCCCTCTCAGCGCTAGTTCTTGCGTCTCAAGCCGCGACGCAGGTCCGCCTACAGGGCGGCTGCTGCTCCTTGTAGGAGCCGATTCATCGGCGATAACCCGGTCGCGACAACCTGCCCCGCTGCCGCGGGATCGCCGATGAATCGGCTCCTACACAGGGGGCGGCAGTGGGCTACTCCGCCGCCCATTCCGCGTGGAAGCTGCCCTTTTCGTCCACCCGCTCGAAGGTATGGGCGCCGAAATAGTCGCGCTGGGCCTGGATGAGGTTGGCCGGCAACGTCTCGGACCGATAGCTGTCGTAGTAGGCAATGGCCGCGCTAAAGCCCGGCACCGGCACACCGACCCGCACGGCTT
Organism: Luteibacter sp. P4_D7_3; assembly: GCF_056401735.1. Lineage (NCBI taxonomy): Bacteria > Pseudomonadati > Pseudomonadota > Gammaproteobacteria > Lysobacterales > Rhodanobacteraceae > Luteibacter > Luteibacter sp. P4_D7_3. The sequence continues at coordinate 6,846 of NZ_JBFUIT010000174.1, read as the reverse complement.
CGGCGACCACTTCGCGCAACGCCGCCTGATAGTTCTGCACGATATCGCGGAAGTAGGCGTCGAGAAGCAGGTTTTTCACGTCGCCACCGTTCTTGTAGGCATCGGTGATCTTCTGCAGGAAGCGCGCACGGATGATGCAGCCGGCGCGGAAGATCTTCGCGATGGCGCCGTAATCCAGCTTCCATTCGTTCTCCTCCGAGGCCGCGCGCAGCTGGGCAAAACCCTGGGCATAGGAGATGAGCTTGCTCATATAGAGGGCGCGACGCACCGATTCCTTGAAAGCCGAGCGATCACCCGAGAACTTCTCCGCCTTCGGCCCCGCCAGCACCTTGCTCGCCGCGACGCGCTCCTCCTTCAGGGACGACAGGCCGCGGGCGAACACCGACTCCGTAATGAGCGTGAGCGGAACGCCCAGGTCGAGCGCGCTCTGGCTGGTCCACTTACCGGTGCCCTTCTGCGCAGCGCGGTCGAGGATCACGTCGATGAGCATCTTGTCGCTCTTGTCGTCCTTCTTGGTGAAGATCTTCGACGTGATCTCGATCAGGAAGCTGTCCAGCTCGCCTTCGTTCCATTCACTGTAGACGTCGGCCAGCTCCTGGTTGTCCAGGCCGAGCACGTGTTTGAGCACGGCGTAGCTCTCGGCGATGAGCTGCATGTCGCCGTATTCGATGCCGTTGTGCACCATTTTCACGTAATGTCCGGCGCCGCCCGGGCCGATATAAGTGACGCAAGGCTCGCCGTCCGGCGCCTTGGCGGCGATCTCGGTGAGGATCGGGGCGACCAGGTCGTAGGCGTCGCGCGGGCCGCCGGGCATGATCGACGGACCCTTCAGCGCACCTTCCTCGCCACCGGACACGCCGGTGCCGATGAAGTGCAAGCCGTCCTTTGCCAGTTCCTCACCACGGCGCACCGTGTCCTTGTAGTAGGTGTTACCGCCGTCGATGAGAATGTCGCCCTTATCCAGCAAGGGGCGCAGCTGTTCGATCACCGCGTCGGTCCCCTTTCCGGCCTGCACCATGAGCAGGATGCGGCGCGGTTTCTCAAGCGAGTCGACGAATTCTTCCAGCGAGTATGTCGGCACGAGCTGCTTGTCCTTGCTCTCGGACATCACCTCGTCGGTCTTTTCCTTACTTCGATTGAAGATGGAAACGGCGTGTCCACGGCTTTCGATATTCCAGGCCAGGTTGCGACCCATCACGGCCATGCCGATCACGCCAATCTTCTGCTTGCTCACGAGAACCTCCAGGTATGTTGCCCAGCACCATGGACCAGCGTGAACCTCCGGCGTACCACGGAACGTGATGGCGCTCGGCTATGATGGCGGGCGAACCGGCGGCGGGACCGCCCGGATGGACTCGACAACGCATGAACCAGGTGAAGTCGCACTCGCGCGACAAACGTGTCGCCAGCGCCCGTGAGGCCCTGGCCGGCCTCGTGGCCGACGGACAGATTATCGCCGTGGGCGGCTTCGGCCTCTGCGGTATTCCCGAGCTTCTCATCGAGGCCCTTCGCGACTCCGGGGTCACGGGCCTGACTGCCGTGTCCAACAACGCCGGCATCGATGGCGTGGGCCTCGGCCTGCTGCTGGCAACCCGCCAGATCCGCAAGATGGTTTCCTCCTATGTGGGCGAGAACAAGGAGTTCGAACGCCAGTTCCTCGCCGGTGAGCTCGAGGTCGAGTTCACCCCGCAGGGAACGCTTGCCGAGAAGCTGCGCGCCGGCGGCGCGGGCATCCCCGCCTTCTTCACCCGCACCGGTTACGGCACCCAGGTGGCCGAGGGCAAGGAAACCCGCGAGTTCGACGGCAACATGTACGTGATGGAGCGTTCCATCGTGGCCGACGTGGCGCTGGTGAAAGCCTGGAAGGCCGATCCCTCGGGCAACCTCGTCTATCGCAAGACGGCTCGCAACTTCAATCCGATGGCGGCCACGGCCGGTAAGGTCTGCATCGCCGAGGTCGAGATCATGGTGGAAGTAGGCGAGCTGGATCCGGACCAGGTTCACACGCCGGGCATCTACGTCGATCGCATCGTGCATAACCCCGCGCCGTCCAAGCGCATCGAACAGCGCACCGTGCGCGCACAGGGAGCCTGACCATGGCCTGGAATCGCGATCAGATGGCGCAGCGCGCCGCCCTGGAACTGAGCAACGGCGATTACGTGAACCTTGGCATCGGTTTGCCGACGCTGGTGGCCAACTTCCTGCCCGACGGCGTGGACGTATGGCTGCAGTCGGAGAACGGCCTGCTAGGCATCGGCCCCTTCCCGACCGAAGAGGAAGTGGACGCCGACCTCATCAACGCCGGCAAACAGACCGTCACCGCCCGGCCCGGCGCGTCGTACTTTTCGAGCGCCGACTCCTTCGCGATGATTCGCGGCGGTCACATCGACATCTCGATCCTCGGCGCTATGCAGGTCACCGGCGAAGGCGACATCGCCAACTGGATGGTGCCCGGCAAGATGGTCAAGGGCATGGGCGGCGCGATGGACCTGGTCGCCGGCGTGAAGCGCGTGGTCGTGGTCATGGAACACACCGCGAAAGACGGCACGCCGAAGATCCTCACCGAATGCACCCTGCCGCTCACAGGCAAAGGCGTGGTCGACCGCATCATCACCGACCTGGCCGTGTTCGACGTCACGCCGGACGGCCTCGCGTTGATCGAGCTGGCTCCCGGTGTCGACGAAGGCCACGTCCGCGCCAGCACCGAGTGCGCCTTCACTTCGAAGCTCTGACTTTGCGGCTCTTGCCTTGTGTGGGAGCCGATTTATCGGCGATTGGGTGCTGGCGACAACGCCGCACCCCGGCCCGCTGCCGCGGGATCGCCGATGAATCGGCTCCCACAATTTTGCAGGCCCAGAAAGAAAGTCGCCCCGCAGAGGACGCCTCGGCATGGGCCTCGGGGGGGGAGGTAGGCCAGATACCGGTGTTTAGCGTCGATGCGGGGCGAGGGACCTACCGACCCAGGGGGAGGGTTGATTGGTAGGTCGACGAGGATCATAGATTTCCTAGGAAATTCTCGCCAATATATCTTTCACCGCTCACTTAGACGAAAATCGACTATGTTCGATCTGCGCCAGCTGCGCTACTTCGTGGAAGTGGCGGAAACCCTCAGTTTCACCCAGGCCGCCCAGCGCCTGCATATTTCGCAGCCACCGCTGTCGCAGCAGATTCTCGCCCTGGAGGCGGATCTCGGCGTGCGCCTGTTCGACCGCAACCGGCGCCGCGTGGCGCTGACCGAGCCGGGACGACTCTTCCTGCTCGAAGCCAAGGCGATCCTGGCGCGGGCGGAGAGCGCGCGAACCGTGGTGACCGAAGCGGCCGCCGGGTTCACCGGCCAGCTGAGGCTGGCATATGCCGTCTCCGTATCATTCCACCGCGCGCTCCCGGAAACCTTGCTGCGCTTCACACAAGCGGCACCCGGCGTCAGCCTGCATCTGGGTGAGATGCTGACGGGCGCCCAGTACGACGCCATTCTCAGCGGACAGATCGACGTCGGCCTGCTTCGGGCCCACCCGGAGGGCGTGGCCAACGCCCGCCAGCTGAACGTCGAGGTGATCGATCACGAGCCGCTGGTTATCGCCCTGCCCACAGGCCATCGGCTCGCCAACCGCGAGTCGCTACGCATGGAGGAGCTCGCGCATGAGCGCTTCGTCGCCCCGCCCCGCGCCCATGCGGCGACCCTGATCGACAGGCTGATGCTGCTGGCGAATAAGGCGAAATTCCGCCCCAACGTTCGCCAGGAAGCGCAGCAGATCCCTTCCCTGCTGCCACTGGTGGCCGCCGGACTGGGCCTGGCACTCGTGCCGGGCTCGCTGCGCGCCGTCCACCTGGACGGCGTGGCCTTCGTGCCGGTGGACGATCCGGAAGCTCACCTGTTGCTTGCTGTAGCCAGTCGCGTGGACAATACGTCTCCCGTGCTCGATAGCTTCCTGCGCACGGTGCGCGAAGCACGTACCGCGCTTGGCCTTGCCTGAAAGGTCAATCTTTCCCGGCGCTTGCGTAACGCCGAGCGGATCGCTACAATTCCGTTTTTCCTTGTCCTTAAAGTTTCAGGAGCTAGCCGTGAAGGTGCTTTCCTCTTTGAAGTCCGCGAAGTCGCGTCACCGTGACTGCAAAGTCGTTCGCCGTCGCGGCAAAGTGTTCGTGATCTGCAAGAGCAACCCCCGTTTCAAGGCTCGTCAGCGCTAATCTTTAGCTGCGACGGGTAAAAAGAAGGCCGCGAAAGCGGCCTTTTTTTATGCCTGATAGTGTGGGAGCCGCTTCAGCGGCGATAGCCAGGTGGCGGTGACCCTGTGGGAGCCGCTTCAGCGGCGATAGCCAGGTGGCGGTGACCCTCATCGCCGGCATAGCCGGCTCCCACACTACCCACGCGCTTCGGCCAGGTAGGGCGAATCCGGAATATCACCGGTGTCGCCCATGAAGACGCAATTGCGCCCTGCCCGCTTCGCCCGATAAAGCGCCGCATCGGCAACCACAAGCAGCCGGTGCAACTCGAAGCCGCATTGCAACGTGGATGAGACACCGAAGCTCGCGGTCACCGCCAGCTCGGGACGCGTCGGCGTAGAGGCTGTCGCCGAGATGGACAACCGCAGCTGTTCAGCACGTGCGCGTGCCTGTGCCGGACTGCAATCGGGCAACAGGACCGCGAACTCCTCACCACCCAGACGACCGAACACATCGCAGGCGTGCAAGGCACGATGGCAGACATCGACCGCACGCTTAAGCACTTCGTCGCCTACGGCATGACCGTAGGTATCGTTGACGTTCTTGAAGTGATCCAGATCGAACAGGATCAGACAGAGCCCACGGTCGGAACGCGCCCCATAGGCAAGCACTCGATCGGCCTGCTCGACGAAGTGTTCCCGATTGCAGATACCTGTCAGGCCGTCACGACGCGCCAGCTTCATGAAACGCATCTGTGAGCGGCGCAGCCAAAGAACCAACCAGACGATGGCCGCAAGGCTGGCAGCGAGAATGACGATATAAAGACGACTGGTTTCGACGTCCTTGCGATCGAGCGCGCCATTCAGACGCAGGATTTCATTCTGCTTGTTGAGTGACTCGACTTCGGCCTTCTTGGCCGCCACCTGCTGGTCGACCAATTGGAACGCCAGTCCGCGGGCTCCGACATCGGTGAGATAAGCCTTGTCCGCCGCCATGTACTGCTCATGGTAAGCGAGCGAGGCCGCAGCGTTTCCGGCCTGCTTCTCCACGCGATAGAGCACTTCGTAGGCTTCGATAACAGCCTCGGTGTACTCACCTTTAACCGAATGCGCGATCGCCGAATTGGCGTAACGGCGCGCTTCCGCCATTTTGCCCAGGCGGAAATAAGCCAGGGCAAGCGTACCGTCCGTTTCCGACGAGAGCGTGGCGTAGTTGAGCTGGCGCATCGCATCGCCATACTGCGTCAGCAAGGCAACCGCATCTTCCGGCCGCCCCTGCGCGAGATAGATCCAGGCCATATCACCACGCATGATCTGCCCGAACAACGTGTCACCGGTAGCCATGCAAACATCGATCGCGCGAGCGAACAGGGGATCGAGCGTGCCGATCTTCTTGGCGTCGCGCTGTGCACGCAACAGATGCTCCGCACCCTTACAGATGCTCTGGCCCGGCGGCGGGTCGTCGATCATCATCCTGGCGTACGCCTCGGCCTGATCGTATTGGCCCGCGGCACTCAGTAGCTGGGATGCCTCGCCCAAGCCCTGAAAACGCGCATTGGAGTCCCTGATGGACGGCATCATGTCCTGAAGCTGGCTGAGGCGAACGAACGCCGCCTGGTAGCGATGCCCTTCGCCCAGGAGATTTACCAGCGTGGCAAGGGCACGGAACCGCAGCAGATTGTTCGGTGCGTTGTCCGCAACGTCGTCAAGAAGGACTCGGGCACCTTCGAAATTGCCAAGGTAGACCGCGCGCCACCCAAGCAGGTAACGAAGCTTCCAGCGCGAGTAGTCGGTGAGCGAGGCGTCGTTGGCGTCCAGCTTCGACAGCATCTCGCTGAAACGCGGGAAGTCCGCAAGCTTGATGGTATCGGCCACCTCGATAGAATCGGCCGCGACAGTCGCACCGTTCTGGGACGAAGGTGCTGCACCGGCCACGAGATCGCTGACGACCAGAAGACCGATCGCCAGCATCCATCGCAGTTGGCGGCATGCCCGCCTCATCGGATCAGAGACGCGTGTGCGACTCGGAAGACAGGGAAAGCTTCTCGTCGCCTTCCTCATCTTCTTCGTCGTCCTGACGATCGTCCTCTTCTTCGCGGTCCTCATCCGGGCCGGGCGGCATCAGCGCTGCAAAAAACACGCCCTGCCCGAGGAGCAAACGAAGGCCACCGGCGTTGCCGGCGTGGATCTCAGCGCTCAGTTCCGGCGCGATACCGGCGGCTTCGAGCTCGGCGGCCATCTGCTCGCCCGATGCGTGACGCAGGGCGGCATCCTGTCCCACGCGAGCCAGAAACTCGACAACGTTCCCCATACCTCATCCCCTGCGCACCGGACTTGCCGGGCTTTAACGGCGTCTCCTCCCCACGAGGTCGCTCGCGCGGCGATGATACCGCCAGACGGCCCGGTCGTGTAAAGCCAGCCAAAGGGACTCGGCCGAAGGGATGAGCCGGTTGGCCCGTCCCTTCGGATGTGAGGTCAGGGAACCACCATTAAGCCGCCTCGGATCGCATCAGCGATTCCAGGCGGCTGCGGATTCCGGCATCGGGGACCATCGCACGGGCGGGAGCCAGCGCCACGGTGTCCGATGTGCTGACGTGCGTCGCCGCAAGGTCGGCCAGGCGGATGCGCCGAATGGACGGCGCCTCGATCGGCAGCGTCGGCACGCTGTAGATGATGACCGGAT
>NZ_JBFUIT010000173.1:0-8411 GCF_056401735.1 Luteibacter sp. P4_D7_3 | reverse complement strand
ACCTTGGTGTCCACCCTCGCTGCTCAGACACGTCCTCCGCGTTCGAAAAGGAAGGCCGCTCACGCGGCCCGTGTACCTATTTGGCCTACGGCCGCTCCACTTGTGCGGAACTCGCCTCGAGGGTGGACACCAAGGTCTCTCACGACGATACGGTCAGCTGGACGAAGAGCTGGTGTGAGCGTGGCCGCCCAAGCGGACCATTACGGCGGTCGTGCTACGAACATTCCGGCTTGGTGAGACCCTTCCTCGCCGCGGCGCCGCTGCGCGCGGACGATCGCGAGCGGCGCGACGCGGTTGACCGTTCCGCGATGGGGACGAGCCAGCAGTCGAAGCGGCGTTGCTTCGTCGGCTCGACCCACACGAACCTCAGGGATGGGGAGAGTCTTCGGTGCCCGCCCTCGAGGCGAGTTCCGCACAAGTGGAGCGGCCGCAGGCCAATAAGAACGTGGTCCGCGCAGCGGACTTTCCGGTACGAAACGCGGAGGACGTGTCTGAGCAGCGAGGGTGGGCACCGAAGGCTCTGCGCCGCCACGCCTGAACACCGAAGGCTCTGCGCCGCCACGTCTACACGCCGAAGGCTCTGCGCCTCACCGTCTTCGGCGTCCCCGGCATTCCGCGAAGAACCTTTCTTTTAGTTCAGGAGCGAATCTTCATACGCGCCTGTCTGGCTCTGGTGAGAGCTCAGAGGCGCCCTGCCCGCTTGATCGCCAGATACCGCTCCACCAGCCTGCCGGACAACTCGCTGGCGAGTACATCGAGCGTGGCAATACCTTCCCGTCGCAAGCGCGCATGTACCGCGTCCCGTTGGTCAAGGTAGCGCAGCGCACCGGCTGTCCGGATGGCCGCTTCCAGGCTGTCTGTATCACCAGTCGCCGCGCGATCCAGTGCCATTTCTCGCAGGCTCACCACCATGACCAGGTGCCGACGCGACATCATCTTCACCGCCGCGCGTAGCTCCTCGTCGTCTTCGTCGCGAACATTGGTCACCAGTACCACCAATGCACGCCTTCGCTGGCGTGTCTGCAGCTCGCTCGCCGCGTGGAGATAGTCGGTGGGCGTGGATTCCGCGCGCAGGTCGTAACCGGCCCCCAACAGCATGTCCATGCCGCCGGCACCCTGTTGCGGCGCCAACCAGCGTGTGTTCTCACCCGCGCAGGCGAGCAACCCTACGCTGTCGCCCTGGCGAAGCGCGATGTAGGCCAGTGCGAGCGATGCGTTGAGTACCTGGTCGAAGTGGCCCACGCCGTCGTCCTCGGCCAGCATGCGGCGACCACAGTCCAGCATCAGCACGACCTGCTGGTGGCTCTCGTCGCGGTACTGGCGCGACATCAGGCGGCCCGCCCGCGCGGTCGCTTTCCAGTCCACCTTGCGCAGGCTGTCGCCCACGCGGTAATCGCGCAGTTCCTGGAATTCCGTACCTTCGCCGCGCCGGCGTTGCAGCCGCGCGCCTACCGAGCGCGACGCCAGCTCCACGCTAAGGCCAGCCATACGCGCGAGCGGCGCGAAATTCGGAAATACGCGCACATCCGCCGCGACATCCAGCGTGCGGCGCTGATGCCACAAGCGCCAGGGCGAGGTCAGTTCCACCTGGCAGCCGGCGAAGGCGAACTTGCCTCGGGAAGCCGGCCATAGCGCATACGAGAAATTCAGTTCGCGCGACGGCGCGAGGTCAACCGTGCGTGGCAGACCCTCGACGCGCCAGCCACCGGGGTGCATGTCGTGGATGCGTACGCGACGCTTGCGTTTGCCCGCGTGGCGCAGGCGTAGCGTCACATCGAGACGCYCACCCAACGGCAGCACGGCATCGAGTTCGCGAGTCAGTTCGGGCGAGGCCTGGCGGCCCAGGCGAAACACGTCGCCTAGCAGCACGATGGCGCACAGCGCGCCAAGCATGCCCCACCACGACAGCGGCAACAGCTCGATCGACACCAGCACGCCCGCGGCGAACCAGACGCCGATCAATGACAGCATGGCGGCAGCGGGACGAATCATCGGCGCGGGGCGGCCACTTTGTGCAGCAGCCCCTTCAGGATGTCTTCGGCATGCTGGCCATCGATCAGCGCCTCGGGGGCCAGCAGGAGACGGTGGCGCAACGCGGGAATCGCCACGCTACGCACGTCGTCCGGCGTGACAAAGTCGCGGCCGTCCACCAGCGCGGCGGCGCGGGCCAGACGCACCAATGCCAGGCCACCGCGTGGACCCGCACCGGCCAGTACGCCCGACCACTCACGCGTGGCGCGTGCGATCCGCACGGCGTAGTCCACCACTTCATGATCCACGCGCAGGGTGGCCACCATCCGCTGGATGGCCATCAGCTCCGCGTCGTTCATCACCGGCGATACGCGCGACACGTCCAGGTCCGCGGCTACCTGCCCGTCCAGCACCTCGGTCACCATGCGTGTTTCGTCAGCCAGCGTCGGGTATTCGATCTGCACCTTCACCAGGAAGCGGTCCAGCTGCGCTTCGGGTAGCGCGTAGGTACCTTCCTGTTCGATCGGATTCTGCGTAGCGACCACCATGAAGGGCTGCGGCAACGGGAAACGCCGACCTTCGATCGTTACCTGGTTTTCCTGCATGGCTTCGAGCAACGCTGCCTGTGTCTTGGCCGGCGCACGATTGATTTCGTCGGCCAGGAGCAGGTTCGCGAACACCGGGCCGCGACGAATCTGGAAGCGCTCGGCCTTCATGTCGTACACGGCGTGGCCGGTGACATCGGCAGGCATCAGGTCGGGGGTGAACTGCACGCGGCCGAAGCTGCACCCGACGGCACCGGCAAGGGCGCGCACCAGCAAGGTCTTGCCCAGGCCAGGCACGCCCTCGATCAGCACGTGACCGGCGGCGAGCAAGGCCAACAGCACCTGTTCGAAGACCGGCTGCTGGCCGATGAACGCACGACCCACCTGGCTGCGCAGCGCGGCGATACGTGCGGCGACCTCCGTCGGTGTGAAGGTGATCGGGAGCGCGGCTTCGCGCGGGGTGTCGACGGACGTGTTCATGGATGTCTCCGCAATCGGGAAAGAATGGCGATGCTGTCGCGAAACGCATTGGCGTCGACGGGAGGCCGGAATGCCCGCGCAACGTCCGCGGGAGCCTCATCGAAGCGCTCGGCCAGGCGAACGTGGAGCGACTCGCCCTCGAGGTCGTCGGCACCGGGATCCAGCCGCCGTGCACGGGAAAGCACACCGGCGCAGACACGCGCATGTAAACCACGGCCGCGGTCACGTCGGTAAAGGAATTCGCCAGCGGCCTGCACGTGCTCCACAAGGGCACGGCGATCCGCACGCGGGGTGTCCAGCAGCGGGCCGAGACGCACGGCGCGCGATACCGCCCACGCAGCCAGCAACAGGGCGAACGCAAGCATGGCTGGCCAGCCGCGAGTGAACAGCAGGCTCCAGATGCGATCGCCGTCCACGCGGTACACCAGGGCGGCGGATTGTTCGTGGTCGTCCAGATGCAGCACGCGTACCAGCAGGCGACGTGCCACGGGGTCTTCGAAGCCACGACCGCTGAAAGGATCCAGCGACGGCACGAGGGTGATCGTGCCGTCGCCGTAACGGAACGTCACCATCAGGTCACCCTTCGCATCGCCGAGTCCATCGACGCGGGCAGCGGCACGTAGCTTCACGCGCATACCGCACCACGCGTAGGACTTCTCACCGGCGAGCCCCTGAACGTCCAGGCAGCCGGTACCTGCCGGCGCGAGGCCGACTGCTTTGCTCAGGCTTTTCCAGAAAAAGGCGCGGGCCATCTCCGCGTCCGACCCCGTGCGCAACACGACCGTTGCCCCGTCATCCGCAAGCGACAGCAGATCTTCGGCGTCGTCGCGATCCAGGTTGGCTGGATTCACCCCCAGCACCACCAGCGAGTCATCGCCGGATGGCACGCCACTGACGGAACGCGCCGGAATACCCATGCCGCGCATCGCGCGCTCCAGGGCGTAAAAGCGATTGGTCGCCGCCTTGCCGGAGGGCGGCACGTCCACGTCGACTTCCTTGTGCTCGAACGTGCTGAGAAACGTTCCGACGCATAGCAAGACGAGCGCCGCGATAGCCAGTGCCCATGCGTTACCCCTGCTCATACGTGCTCCACCGGCCAGCCGCCAAGCAAGACGGCCATTTCCTCATCAGAGGGGTAACGATCCGCGTAGGCCGCGAATTGCCAGGTCCGCACGATACGAATGGCGCGACGGCCCGCGTCGTCGTCATCGAGGCGGCGCGCTCCGGCAATGGCGTCCGCTTCGGTGGCGTCCGGCGACACCGGCTCGTCGAGTCGCGTCGCCACGCGCTCCACGGTACCGCGATAGAGCAGCGCCAGCGCTTCCCGGCGCGAACCCGACCGCCAAAGCAGGTGCACCTGCTCACCGAAGCCCTTCGGCACGGCGACCGCTACCGCCGTTTCCTGCACGGCACTCTGCGCTGGTGCGCGAGCCGTCGCCGGCTCACCCCGGTGCGAGGGCCAGCGTTGCAGGGCGAACCTTCCCAACCATGCGACGGCAGCGACAAGCAACGCGAGGAGAACCCCCTTCAAGGCCACACCGGCCCCGGCGACGTCCCCCGGTACGATGGGTTTCACCGGAACGATTTCCGCAGGCTTAGGGGCAGCCGGATGTTTCGGTACCCAGCGCCAGGCCTGCGTCTTGCCACCAAGCAAGGGATCGGTCAGCACCTTGTCCGACACGGCATTCATCCGCTGGTCGGTGCCCTGCTTCGGCATGGGAAACGCGGACGCCAACGACACGCGGACAGCATCGGGTTTGACGTCGCGCGGCGTGTCGGCGGCATGCGCCGTGRGTGCGACGAAACACGTGGCGATCAGAAGGAGCGCGGTGGTGGCAGTGGCCAGCAGGCGGTTACGCAGCCGCCGGAATGCGAGGTCCAGGTCCCATGCTTCGAGCTCGGTACGGCGGCCGAGATAGAGCGCGAAGCCACCGGTCGTACACAGCGGCTCGGCGACCGACATGCCGAGGTAGTACGCCACGACGAGCGGAAGGGAAAGCCAATGGGGCATCGTTCGCAAARAACCTGCGTTGAACCAGTACGACTCCCACAACTCGGCGGGCACGAACATCGGCAGGAACAGCAACGGGCTAAGTGCGAGCACCCACTCGAACATCATGCAGGTCAACGCGAGCCCCGTACCGGGACCCTCGACGCCACGGCCGAACACGCGCCAGCGCTCGGTGCGTGCGCGGCGATCCAGGCCTTCGAGGTAGACGATGGGTTGCAAGACGCAGCGGCGTGGATCGAGGCGACGAATCGTCATCCAGGCCAGCAAGCCTTGCAGGCCCCACGTACGCATGCCGCGCAAGGCATCGCGCCAGCCGGGTGCCTCCGCGAACACCGCCCGTGAAACGACGTACAGCGGAATGCGCGCGAACAAGGGCTTCAGCCACCAGAGAAACAGCAATGACACCCACGGCTGTCCCAACCACAGTGCCAGGCCGATGGCTATCGCGAGGAACGGGAGCGACGCGATGAACCATGCCGTGAAGATCGGCTGCGCGTGACGACGGAGCATCGCTGCGCCGAGGTCGGCGGATTCACGGGTACTGCGCGGGCGCAGCACGACGGAGATACGCTCAATCTCCACTGCGCCTCCTGCGGCCACCGAAAGCCAGCCACGCGATGACGAGTAACCAGAGCAGCGCGGCACTGCCAAACTTAACGACGTCCGGGAACGCCGCCACGGACGACCAGAACGCCTCGATGAAGGCGGCGACCACCAGCATGAGGAAGGCACCGAGTACCAGTTGTGCACCCACGCCACCGGCCTCGCGCAACGCATCGCCACGGCGCATGCGACCGGGCGCCAGCAGCGTGTAGCCCAGGCGCAAGCCGGCGCCGCCGGCGATGACGATAGCCGTGAGTTCAAACGACGAATGCGCGGCGACGAAGCGCCAGAACGGACCACCGTAGCCGATCGCATCCAGGTGACCCGCGATGCCTCCGAACATGATCCCGTTGGTCACCAGCACGTAGATCGCGCCGACACCGAAAAACAGACCTGCCGCGAAGGTGCGAAAAGCGATGCCGACGTTGTTGAGCACGTAGAAGCCGAACATCGCCACGTCCGTGCCGCTGGTACGACCCATCCTGTCGCGCGTCGGGTTGTACATCTGCTCGAACCGGTCCAGTGCCTGTCCGCTGAAAATCATGCCGGCCACGTCAGGCCGGAAGTGAATCAACAGCAGGCAGATGAGGGTCGGCAGGTACAGCAGCGCAGCGGCAATGACCATCGCCTTCCACTCGCGACGGACAAGGCGTGGGAATCCCGCGACGATGAACTCGCCGATACGGTGCCAGCGCGGCGCCGGCGGGCGATAGAGCAAACGATGGCCCCGATCCACGATGCGCTGCAAGCGGTCCGTCACGTCGTGGCTGTAGCCACGGGCACGAGCCATGGCCAGGTGCTGGCAGATGCGACGGTACTGGCTCGGGAAATCCAGCCCCTGCTCCGCCAGCGCCGACGACCACGCCTGGCGACCGCTGCCGCGCATCCAACTCTCCACTTCCGACCACCCCGCATCGTGCAGGGCCACGAACCGCTCTTGTTTCATGGGCGCCCCAGCAGCCAGTTGGCGTGCGCCAGCAGCTTGCGCAGCCCCGCATTGCCCATGCGCCCCGTGAGCGGCTCCAGCAGGTCGCCCAGTTCGCGTTGCCGCGCTTCATGCAGGTTACGGCCACGCTCGGCAAAGGCCACGAGGGCTTCCTGTTCTTCCAGGCGCAAGGGCGTCGACGGTGGTTCAGCCGGCTCGTTCGGTATCTGGCCCAGGGCGCCGCGCTGTAACACGTGGATCACCATCGTGCCTGCCACGATGTCTCCAATACGGCGACTGTAGGGATCGACCAGGCAACAGACCAGACCGATGCCATAGATGCCCGGGAGGGCATCGACCGTACGTAGCAGGTTGCGAATGACCGAGGGCAACAGCGTCACGGGCGTGCCGTCCGCATTCACCACACGCAGGTTCATCATGCGCTTGCCCACCGTCTGCCCATCCATCCAGACCTCGCAGGCGACGCCGTAAATCCAGAACGCCGCGAACAGCACCAGCATGCTGAGACCGGCGCCCGCCGAGCCCAACATGCCGAGCACGGCCAGCAGGAGGAATGCGGCGAGCGCACGCAGGGCGAAGTCGATAAGCCACGCATGCGCACGCGCCGTCGCTCCGGCCGCGTGCAACCGGAGCGAGACGCCTTCAGGCGTCTCGATCTGGCGAACCGTGTCGAGCATCAGGCGTCGACGACGATGGTGCCGGCGACGAAGTCGTGGCCGCAGCGGCGCTCGCTGGTGAAGATGGCGCAGGCATCGACCAGCGCGACGACGAGGCCCACCTTGGGAATCAGCGACACGGCCGTCAGCGGTAGCCAACGCAGCAACACGATGCGCCACAGCGGAGCTGGCGAGCCATCGGCCATGACCACCTTGGTGCCCACGATCTTCTTGCCCAGCGTCTGGCCATTCTTGCTCAACAGCGCCAGGTTGATGATGCAGAGCACGATCAGGAGACCGAGGCCGAGCACGGCCGCGCTACGCGTCATGCCTCCGCTCTTCATGGAATAGGTCCATGGGGCGAGGCAGATGGTGCTGAAGATGCCATCCAGGAAGGCACCGCCGAAACGCTGGCCGCGACTGGCCTTGGCGCGTTCGAGACTGGCCGGGGTGGCGGCGCGGGTTTCGAGCTCGGATTGAGGAGCGGCGTACGGATTGCTGTCCATTTGCATGAGTCCTGCCGGGTGAAAAGTCAGAGGTGGACGACGATGGTGTCGGCCAAGTAATCGTGCGCGCAGCGCCGTTCGTTGCCGAAAATCATCAGCTGTCCACGGGATTAAGCATGGGCCGACCACAGGGGCGAAGGCGACTGAGCAGGGCGAGACCGAACACGCCTAAGACGATGATGCCCGGGGACGCTATCGATAAGCGGCGCGGCGTAGAAATTGTCATCCATTCCCTGAAACCCCCTGGGCGCCCCCCGGCGCCGAAGCGAGTATAGGCAGGGTGCGGTCCGGCCGCAAAGAGGGTCCGGAACGCCCATGCTGAAACCGGATAGGTCTTAGCCAAAACCAACGGCTACCGGGCCTGGGAGGCCGGGAGGATAGTCATCCCATCGGAACGGAGCGCCCTTCCAAAGGTGCCTGACCGAAGCGATCTCTCCTCTCCCGCTTCTCTCTTAGGAATACCCGCCATGTCCAAGAAAGTACTGATCACGGGCGCCACCGGTGACACCGGCCGCGCCGCCGTCCGCGAAGCCCTGGCCCTCGGCCTCGATGTCCGCGCCATGGTCCGCCGCCACGATGACCGCTCCGCCGCGCTTGCCGCCCTCGGTGCCGACGTGGTCCTTGGCGACCTGCAGGAGGTGAACACGCTGCGTGACGCCATGCAGGGTATCGAGTCGGCCTACTTCGTCTATC
>NZ_JBFUIT010000172.1:0-8446 GCF_056401735.1 Luteibacter sp. P4_D7_3 | reverse complement strand
GTTCATGCTTGCCCAGGTCGACGAGGACCTTGCGGCGAGTGTCGGCAAGGGGCTGGGCATGCCGGTGCCGCGAAAAAACGACAGGTCCCTCGATGGGCCGGCCCCGGATACCAGGGATTCGCAGAAGCTGCCGTGGCTTCCAGCGCGGGACGTACCCGTATCGCCGGCGCTCAGCATGGCAAACAGCCGCCAAAGCGGCATCGCCACGCGCAAGGTGGCGGTGCTCATCGCCGACGGTTACGACCGTAACGACCTGGCCATGATGCGCAAGGCATTGGAGAGCAGCGGCGCCTGGGTAAGGATCGTCGCACCGCAACTGGGCGCCATACCGTCGCATCGCGACACGGTGGAGGCGGACTTCAGCTTCCGCACGGGCGATTCTGTCCTGTTCGACGCGATCTACATTCCGGGTGGCCGAAAAAGCGTGGACGCCTTAAAGCGGCATGTGGAAGTGGGTGATTTCGTTCGCGACAGCTGGCGCCACTGCAAGCCTATCGCCGCCAGCGGCGCCGGCGTGGAATTGCTGGCCGGCTTGCCCGGTACGGTTGCCGGTCCTGGCAAGCTGAGGGCGGCGCATGGCGTCGTGGTTGCGCCGGGTAAGGCCAGCGACGCCATGGCGGAAGCCTTCGTGCAGGCTATCGCCAGCGGGAGGCATTGGGCGCGCGAGACGCTCGCCTGAGCGTGGCTTGCCGAGGGCGCATGCCCCGCAGGTCCAACCGGGCTAGAATGCCCGCATGATATTTCGCTGGTTCGAATCCCTTATCGACATCTTTCGTGAAGCGCCGGACCGCGCGCCGCCGAAGAGTGTCGTGCGTTTCTACATCTACTACCTGCGCCAGGTATGGAAGGTCTTCGCCGCTGCGCTGGTCGTCGGCCTGGCGGTGGCTTTCATCGAAGTGGCCCTGTTCGACTTCCTCGGGCGGGTGGTCGATATGGCGCAGAAAACGCCGGCCGCCGTGTTCTTCCAGACCCACGGCAAGACCCTGCTCTGGATGGGCTTCGTCATCGTCGTCCTGCGGCCCCTGTCCATCGGGCTGCACGACCTGCTGGTGAACCAGACGCTCAACCCCGGCATGACCAACATGGTGCGCTGGCAGCACCATCGCTACGTGCTGAAGCAGAGCCTGGCGTTCTTCCAGAACGATTTCGCCGGTCGGATCGCCAACCGCATCATGCAGACCGCGCCGTCGCTGCGCGAGTCCGCGGTGCAGGTGGTGGATGCGATGTGGTACGTCACCGTCTACGCGGGCACGTCGGTCTACCTATTCGCCAAGGCGGATCTGCTCCTGGCGTTGCCGTTGGTGCTGTGGATCGCGTGTTACACCGGCATGCTGGTGTTCTTCGTGCCGCGGGTGAAAGAGCGCTCCTGGAAGGCATCCGAGGCGCGTTCGAAGCTGATGGGCCGCATTGTCGATGGCTACAGCAACGTCATGACGCTGAAGCTCTTCGCCCATACCCATCGCGAAGAGGCGTACGCGCGCGAGGCCATGCTCGAGCAGACCGGCAAGGTGCGCTCGTCCAACCGCATGATCACCTCGATGGATGTCTCAATCACGTCACTCAATGGCCTGCTGATCGCCGGGACCAGCGCGCTCGCGCTGTGGCTGTGGTCGCGCGGTACGGTGTCGACCGGTCAGGTCGCCCTTTCGGTCGGTCTCGTCATCCGGATCAACAACATGTCCGGCTGGATCATGTGGGTGGTGAACGGCATTTTCGACAACGTCGGCACCGTGCAGGACGGCATCACTACGCTGGCGCAGGAGCGGACCGTCGTCGACCGCGACGACGCGAAGCCGCTCGTGGTGACCAGGGGCGAAGTGCGCTTCGACGATATCCACTTCCATTACGGCAAGGCTGGCGGCGTCATCGGTGGGCTGGACCTCATCGTTCGCGCGGGCGAGAAGATTGGTCTGGTGGGCCCTTCGGGCGCCGGCAAGTCCACGCTGATGAACGTGATGCTGCGCCTCTACGATCTGGAAGACGGCCACATCCTCATCGACGGCCAGGACATCGCCAAAGTCCAGCAGGAATCCCTGCGCTCGAACATCGGCGTGGTCACCCAGGACACCTCGCTGCTGCACCGCTCGATTCGCGACAACCTGCTCTATGGTCGTCCGGATGCAACGGAAGCGGAAATGTTTGAAGCCGTGCGCAAGGCGCGCGCGGATGAGTTCGTGCCGCTGTTGTCGGATGGCGAAGGCCGCACCGGGTACGACGCCCACGCCGGCGAGCGCGGGGTCAAGCTGTCCGGTGGACAGCGCCAGCGCATCGCCATCGCGCGGGTGCTGCTGAAGGATGCGCCGATCCTCGTGCTCGACGAGGCGACCTCGGCGCTGGATTCCGAAGCCGAGGCCGCCATCCAGGAAAGTCTTGAAACCTTGATGCAGGGCAAGACGGTGATCGCCATCGCGCATCGCCTGTCGACCATCGCCCGCATGGATCGCCTGGTGGTCATGGAACACGGCGCCATCGTCGAGACCGGCACGCATGCGGAACTGATTGCCCGCGGTGGTCTGTATGCGCGGCTGTGGGCTCACCAGACCGGCGGCTTTGTCGGCGTCACCTGATGGCTTTGCGCTAGACCCGGGGCTCGAGCGTCTCGCGCTCGGCCCATGCAATGAAAGCCAGTGCCGCCGCCGTCGGCGGCCGGTGGGCGGAGTGCACGAGGTAATACGCATAGCGCGTCGGCAGCTCCGGTCCCGGTAAGCGCACGAGTCGCCCGTCGGCAAGGTGGGCCGACGCCAGCCGCGTGCGCGCGAGCACGGCGCCGAGACCCGATGCCGCCGCATTGAGGCCATCGGCCGAATCGCTGAGCGTGTGCATCGTCCCCCCGCGCGGGTAGCGCACGCCGGCCGCCTTGAACCACTCGCGCCAGCCTTCCGGTGCGATGTCGGTCAGCAGGGGCAGGGAGGAGACATCCTCCGGCGAAGTGATGCCTGCCGCCAGTTCCGGCGAAGCCAGCGGCTGCAGCGAATCGTCCATCAGGAAGCGAGCGGTCAGGCCGGGCCACTGGCCCAGACCGTAGCGGATGCCCAGGTCGGGGCCTCCTTCGTCGAAGCGGACGAGGGAGCGGTCGGTGTCGATGGACAGGCGCACGGTGGGGTGTGCCTCGACGAAGCGTCGGAGCCTCGGCGTCAGCCAGTTCGCCGCCAGTGACGGCAAGACGCTCAGACGCAGTCCGTTGTCACGCCGGTGCTGGCGCAGGCTGTCGAGCACGGCCTCGACTTCGGCAAGCGCCGAGCCGGCTGCATCGGCGAGGAGCCGGCCCTCCGGCGTAAGGGCCACGCCACGGGCATGCCGTTGGAACAGACTCACGCCCAGCGCGGTCTCGAGCTTGCGCACGTGGTGACTCACCGCGCTGGAGGTGAGGTGTAACTCCTCGGCCGCATGAGCGAAATTCTGGTGTCGGGCGGCGGAAGCGAAGGCGGCGAGAGCGGGCAGGAGAGCGGATCGCATGGGGAGGGCTGAATCAAATGAGAGGCTGGCTTGCAAAGAATGCGCTTGTCCGGCGCGCCATTCCAGCGAAAATAGGGACTAGCCACAAGCGAGGTTCATATGTCGACCGCCATCAATCCTCCCGCTGATTCCCTGGGTCCGGTCACCGAACGCGACTGGCGCACACCAGTCGAGCTTGTGTCTTTGGGCGCCATCTGGGGCGGTTCGTTCCTTTTCATGCGCGTGGCCGCGAAAGACTTCGGCCCGTTCCCCATGGTCGCCACGCGCCTGCTTTTCGGCTCGGTGATCCTGCTGCCGTTGTTGTGGAAGGCCCGCAAGGCCGTTCGCCTGTCGCACCTGTGGAAAATGCTGCTACTTGGCGCCCTGAGCGCGGCGATCCCGTTCACCCTGTTCGCCTGGGGTGCCGAGCGCGCACCGGCCGGCATCGGCGCCATCGCCAATAGCATGACGGTGCTCTTCGCCGCCCTGGTCGCCTTCATCGGCTTCGGGGAGAAGATCGGTACCCGCAAGGCCATCGCCCTGGTCGCCGGCTTCGTCGGTGTCGTGATCCTCGCCAGCGGCCGTACGGCGGGTGAGAACGTCGCACCTGCCGCGCTCGCCGGCGCCGCCGCCTCGTTCTGCTACGGCCTCGCCGCCAACCTGATCAAGCGGTACCTGTCCGACCTTCCGCCCACCGCCGTGGCTGCCGGATGCCTGCTCGGCGCGACCATCCTCATGGCCCCGCTGGCTGCACTGACCTGGCCGGATGCACCGATTCCCACCAAGTCGTGGGTCGCGGTTGTCGCCCTCGGCGTGCTCTCGACGGGTCTGGCGTACGCCTTCTACTTCCGCCTGATCCAGCGCATCGGCGCACCGCGCGCGGCGACCTCGACCTACCTCGTCCCGCTGTTCGGCGTGGCCTGGGCCTGGATGTTCCTGGGCGAGGCCCTCACGCCGACGATGGCCCTGGCCGGTGCGATCATCCTCGGCAGCGTGCTCTTCAGCCAGAAAAGCAAGGCCTGAGAGAGCCCTTTCGCGGATCGTCGCGGCATGAAATAGTCCCGGCACGTTCTTTCTGCCGGGACCTTCCATGCCGCGTCTTCGCTATCTCCTCGCTTTTGGCGTCACCAGCTTTGCCTTTGCGCTAGCCGCGCATGCACAGGAGGCGCCCATCGCGCCGGTCGCCGCGGGCGCCGTCGCGCGACCGATGGACCTCGCCGACTTCGACGCCTATGTCGACGCCACGCGCAAGCAGTTCGACGTTCCGGGTATTGCTGTCGCCATCGTCAAGGACGGCAAGATCGTCCTGGAGATGGGTTCGGGCGTGCGCAAGCTCGGTGATCCGGCCAAGGTGGACGCGCATACGCAGTTCGCCATTGCTTCGAACACCAAGGCGTTTACCGCGGCGTCGCTGGCGATCCTTGCCGACGAAAAGAAGCTGGACATGAACGACCGCGTGGTCGACAGGCTGCCCTGGTTCCAGATGTCCGATCCCTACGTGACACGCGAGATGCGCATCCGCGATTTGCTCGCGCATCGCAGCGGCCTCAGCCTGGGCGCCGGCGACCTGCTCTACTGGCCGGCCACCACGTATACGACCCAGGAAGTGGTGCAGCGTCTTCGCTACGTACCCCTGACCAACAGCTTCCGTGCCGAGTACGCCTACGACAATATTCTTTTTGCCGTCGCCGGGCTGGTGATCGAGCAGGTGTCGGGTAAGCCCTGGGCCGACTTCATCACCCAGCGCATTTTCACCCCGCTGGGCATGACCGAATCGCAGACGCATGCGCCCGAGCACATCGGTGCCGGTGACGACATCGCCACCGGTCACGCCAAGTTCGATTTCAAGGATCTGAAGCCGGTCGAGCCGATGTCGTGGAACAACAATCAGGCGGCCGGTGGCATCTACTCCAGCGTGCACGACCTCTCCAAGTGGATGACGATGCAGCTCGACGGCGGCGTCTACAAGGATGGCGCCGGCAAGGAGCAGCACCTCTTCAGCGAGGCGCGTCAGAAGGAGATGTGGTCGCTGCTCACGCCCATTCGCATCGCCGAGCCCAGCGTGCCGGAGCTCAAGGCGGCGAAGCCCAACTTCTCCGGCTACGGTGAAGGCTGGTTCGTCTCCGACTACCGCGGGCACAAGCTTGTCTGGCATACGGGCGGCTGGCCGGGCATGGTCTCGCGCGTCACCATGGTGCCCGACCTCAAGCTGGGTATCGTGGTGCTGACCAACCAGGAATCCGGTGCAGCCTTCCAGGCAGTGACCATGCGCGCGCTGGACGCGTACATGGACGCGCCGAAGACCGACTGGATTGCCGCTTACGCCGCCGGTGTGCGCAAGTCCGAAGGCAATGCCGACGACAGCATGAAGAAGCATGAGGCCGCACGTGCGAAGGGGTCGAAGCCATCGCTTCCGCTCGATGGCTACGTCGGCACGTATCGCGATCCCTGGTACGGCGACGTCAAGGTGAGCAAGCAGGGTGGCAAGCTGGTCATGAGCTTTGCGAAGACCGCCCAGCTCACCGGCACGCTGGACCCGTGGCAGCACGACACCTTCATTGCCCACTGGACCGACCGCTCGCTCAACGGCGATGCGTTCGTGAACTTCGATCTGACGCCGGACGGCAAGGTGCGCGAGGTGCGCATGGAGCCGGTGTCACCGCTGACGGATTTCAGCTTCGATTTCCAGGATCTGCGCCTGGCGCCGGTTGAGGTCGCGAAGTAAAAGCATCGCCGTGCGGAAGTAAGAGCATCTCCGTGCGGAAGTAAAAGCATCGCCGATGAATCGGCTCCCACACAAAGCCAGGAGAAGTGCCGGCTCTTTGTGGGAGCCGCTTCAGCAGCGATAGGGTGCTAGCGATCAGCTGGAAGGATCGTCCGTCGACGCCTTAGGCGCCGAATCCGCCGTCGGCCCCATCCCCTCCGACACACTCCCGCCGCCACGCAACACCAGATCCTGCGGCCGCAGCAGCGGGATATCCGACTTGCGCAACCGCGCGATGATGTCGAACAGCAAGTCGCTCTTCACGTTACCGACATCACGCGGACCACCCACATAACAGGTCACCGCAAACGTCATCGCTGCACGGTCGATGTTATCCAGCGTGACCGACGCGGCGGGCGTCTCCAGCACCTGTTTGTGCGCGTGCATCGCTGCAAGCATGTGCTCGCGTGCTTCCATCGGATCGGTATCCAGTGGCATCGGCAACTTGATCAGCACGCGACCCTGCGGGTTCGCCATCGTCATGTTGCGCACCGGCTTGGTGATGAACGACGAGTTCGGCACGATGATCGTCGAGCGATCGGACACCTGGATTTCCGTGGCACGTACGTTGATGCGGCGGATATCGCCTTCGGCATCGTCGAGCACCACCCAGTCGCCCACCTTCACTGGCCGCTCGGCCAAAAGGATCAGGCCGGAGATGAAGTTCGACACGATCGCCTGCAGACCGAAGCCGATACCGACCGAGAGGGCCGAGGCGACCCAGGCCACGTTCTGTACCGACAGACCCATCGCCAGCAAGGCGATCGCGACGACGATCACGACGCCGACATAACCCAGCAGGGTCGTCAGCGAGCTGCGCATGCCGGGATCGAGATTCGTACGGGGCAGGTACTGCTCGGACATCCAGTTCTTGATCACGCGCACGGCGAGCAGGCCGAGGAAGAACAGACCGATCGCCGTGAGGATCTGGTCCGGCTTGAACTCGAAGTTGTAGATCTTCAGCGTCTGTAGCTTCGTGCCCAGCGTCAGGATGTCCGATGCCCCGGCACCGAACCCGGAGATCACGGCCACCAGGCCGAACATGAAGAGCGCCAGGCGCACGATGCCCGAAAGCAGCACGCCGGCCTGGTCGAGCAAACGCGGATGCGTGCCGAAGATCGCCTGCGCACGCGCGCTCATCGGGCCCTTCTCCGAGAGCAGTGTCTCGAACAGGTCGTCGACCAGGCGCATCGCGAGGTAGGTGGCCGAGAGCACGATGATCGTCCACACCACCTGGCCCGCCATGAACGAGGCGAAGGCGACGAAGCCGGTGAGCAATCCGATCCACGATGCGACGATGGCGATCCACGCTGCAGCAATGAACAGGCTCGCCCAGATCGGACGCGGTGCCGGCGCATCGCCGTCCTCGTTGACGGCATGATGCGAACGGCTCAGGCGCACCAGTGCGATCGCCGTGAGCGTGGTGAGCACAAGTGCCTGCAGGCTGCTGGTCATCACCGTGGCGGCGAGGCTGGTACCGATCGTGCGGTTCAGTTCCTTGAGGAAGTAGAACAACACCACGGCCAGGGAAAACAGCATCGGGAACCGGCGCAGGCTGAGCGCCGTCTCGTCCGAGAGAGGAGGAAGGCGCCACGACGGCCGCTTCGCCGAGATCAGGGCACGGCCAAGCCCGGCGATAAAGGCGCCGAAGAAGATGATGCGGACGAGGGCCTTGGCCATCGCATCCGTATCGTCGCTGAAGGTCTCGTCCCAGTTCAGGCCCAGATACAGCAGCTGGGTACCGAGGCCGGTCGTGAGCGCAGAGGTGAGCGTAATGCCGAGGATGAGCGCCGAGCGGCGCAGCCGCCCCGGTGGCATGCGGTTCGCCGTGAGGTGGCGGGCGCGTTGCTCGAGATAGAAGCGCACGCCCGTCATGAGCAGCACGCCGAACAGGGCGCAGATGATCAGGGCGACGCGGTTGCCGTCGGTCCAGCTCTTGACCAGATCGGTCTTTACGCCGCCCGCGAAGTCGCTCAGGTTGGCCGAGTCGCGCGGAAACGCCTTGGCCGGCTCCGACCAGAAGGGACGCGACAACGGCGACGCCGTTCGCCGGGAAAGGAATTGCTGGAAACGGATGCGGCGCAGGTCGGCCAGCTGGCTGGTGGTCTGCTGCGCCTCCAGGGTGATGCCGTCGGCCTGCTTGATCTGCGCATCGACGGCGTCGAAGGCCTTTTGGGCATCCTTGCGCGTGGCAGCCAGCTCCGGCGCTTCCTTGGTTCCTGCCGCCGGGGCGGGGCCGAGCTGGTC
>NZ_JBFUIT010000171.1:0-8519 GCF_056401735.1 Luteibacter sp. P4_D7_3 | reverse complement strand
ACCTTGTAATGCGAAGTCCCTTGTGGGCTTCTCGATACTCTCCGCAGTGGGCAATGAGGCGGGGGGCCACTCTACAATCGAAGTCAGAATCACTCTGCTTCCAGGAGCCGGCGGCCTCCCCGGGATCTCACTTGCTGCACCTCCCAACGGAAGGCATCCCTAAGATACAAGGAGCCGATTCATCGGCGAACCCTCAGCGGCAATCTTCGCGAACGAGGCATTGCATCGCATCATGCGGGCGTTCAACCGTCCGGCCAATCACCACAAGGCCTCGTTCGCACGTCTGACAACCTGAGGGTTCGCCGCTGAAGCGGCTCCTACAGAAAACGGCCTGGTCGCTCATTAGACCTTGAGCGACGAAGCGGCGTTGCGCATTTGCCACACGCAACCTCAACGTCCGCGACTCACACGACAGCACGAGCGTGAGGCGGCGAACGCCGCTCAATACATGAGCCGTAAAGCGGCTGTCCTTCAAGAGAGACGGCGCCGGATCGTTCAGACGACAAGCAAACGCACCTTCCCACCAACGACCCCCTCGACACGGAGCGCCGTCAGGTCGGTGATCCATTCGACGTTCTCGGGAATCTCTTCCGGATGATCACCGGCGATGGCGATGACGCGTGCGCCTGCGGCGAGTCCCGCGTCGATGCCGGCCTTGGCGTCCTCGAACACCAGGGTGTCCTTCGGATCGGCGTGCATGCGCTTCGCACCGAGGAGGTAACCCTCGGGATCGGGTTTGCCGTTGGTGACGATCTCACCGGTGACCATCAACGGGGGCGGGACGATGCCGGCGGCGCCCAGGCGGGCCTTGGCCAGCACCGTGTCGGCCGACGTAACGATGGTCCACGCTTCGGGTGGCAGGGCAGCGAGGAGGGCGTGTGCACCGGGGATCTGCACGATGCCATCGACATCCTCGACCTCTTCGCGATACAGGCGCTGGAAGACGGCATCGACATCCATGCCGGGTTTGGCGAACATCTTCACCGAATCCATCATGCGCACACCGTGCAGGCGTGGCAGCACGGCGTGCCAGTCGATGCCGTTCTCATCGCACCAGCGTTTCCAGATTTTCTCGACGACGACGCGCGAGTCGATCAGCGTGCCGTCCATGTCGAACAGCAATGCACGGGCCTCGATGACCGTGCCTGATTCAAGTCGCATGACGCCTCCGGTACAGGGAAAGACTCAACACGTGGGGACGCGTGAAGGGTTTCACCATACCGGAGGGCGTCGATTCCGTCAGCGGGAAGCCTGGGCGACGTGATTGCGGACGGCTTCGGCGAGGATGTCATTCACTTCCTTCGTGGCCTGCCGCGCGGCTTCGGCCTGACGACGACCCCATTCGGCCTGGGTCTTGCCCTCCATCGCACGCTGCTGGCCGATCTGGGCCATCTTCTGCGCGATGGCGGACTGCTCGCGACTCAGCGCGGCGTGGCCAGCGGCATAGGCGCCGGGGTCGCGCGGCCGGCTTGGGTCGGTCTCCTGGACGGCGAGTTCGGCCTGGCGTTCGCCGAGCTTGGCCATCTGTTCATTGAGCATGGCCTGCTGACTATCCATCGCGGCTTGTTTGTCCGCGCTCATCTTGCCCATGTCGGCTGACTTCGCACTGCGCTGGAGCGCGGTGGTGATGCGCTTCACGTAGGCCGGGTCGCGTAGCACCCAGGCCTGGTCGCCGTTGCGGAACCACACGTAGTCGTCGGAACCGTTGCGCTGCGATTCGGCACGGCGGATGTCATGACTGCTGCCATCGATCACGCTGACATCGTCGCCGAAGAAGACCAGGGCATGCGAGGGTTGGCCGTTGCGTCCCTCCACGGGCTGGATCGGGGCAGGAGGTGCCGGCGGTGCGGGAGGTAACGGTGGCAGCGCGGATTCCGCGGGTGCGGCGGGGGCAGCCGGTGAGGCGGGCGGGACCGGCGGGACCGAGGCATAAACAGCGCTGGGTTTGCTGCCGCTGTCTGCGGCAACGACGCGCCAGGGCATCACCCCAATGGCGGCGATGGCGATCACGAGCGAGACGGTGAGCATGCGCGGCGGCGCGTCGGTGGCGTGACCTAGCATGTCGAGTCTCCTTTTGAGGGTCTGGAAGGTGGGCGAGGCGCCCGGCAAGGCATGGTGCGGATGCGGGGTGACGCCCAGGCGGAGCAGGAGGCGCCCATAGCTCTTCGGCGCCTGGCGGCCACGCGATACGACAAGGGCGTCGCACGCAGCTTCACGGCACAACGCGTACTCACGCACCGCGTAGTGCACCAGGGGGTGGAAGAAGAAAAGTGTGCGGGCCGCCGCCGGGATCCAGCCGAGCATCAGGTCGCCACGACGGACGTGTGCCAGCTCGTGCATGAGGGCCATGTCGAGCTCATCGTCACCCAGGCGATCTTCCAGCGGCAGCAGGATGGTCGGACGCCAGAGGCCGATCACCTGGGGTGAGTCGACTTCGTCGGAAACCGCCAGGCGAGGCGAACGGCGCAGGCCGAGTTCACGCGCACGGCGCGCGCACAGCGTCTCCACGCGGACGTCGTCGTGCGACATGGCGCGGCCAACCACGCCGTGCAGACGATGCCAGCGCACGGCGGCGACGGCACACTGGGCAAGGACGGCGAGGAGCCAAAGGCCGAGGAGGGCGTACGTCCAGGAGAAGGTCCAGCCGGTATCCATGGCAACCGGTGCAAGGCCGGTGTCACCAAGGCCCGACGTGGTCATGACCGGTCCGTTAGTGGTGGCAGGAAGCAGCGGCACGCCAAGCAGCGTGGGGCAGGCGATGCCGGCGATGAGCTGCGCACCGAGCAGCCACCACAGCGTGCTACGCGCCGCGGCAGAAAGCGATGGCACGGCCCGGCACACCGCATAGACGATGGCAGCGAGCAGGAGAGCCTGTACGGAAGCGTGCGCCAGGCGAGAGAGCAGGGTGTCGAGGACGGCATCCATGTCAGCGGCCCTTCCGGCGAGACTGCAGTGTGTCGACCAGTGCCTCGAGCTCGGCCAGTTCGGTATCGCTCACCTGTCCGCGTTCGGACATCCATGCGACGAAAGGCGAGACGGAGCCTTGCAGGGTTTTTTCGACGAAGCGGGCTACCGCGCCGCTCATCACCTCACCGGATTCATTGGTGGCGCTATAGCGGAAGCTGCCGTCGAGCTTGCGGCGGCCGAGATAGCCCTTCGCGCGAAGCCGTTCCATCATCGTCAGTACGGTAGAGCGTGCGAGCCCGCGGGGTTCGCCATAGCCGGCACAGACTTCCGCCACCGTGCTTTTGGGCGCCTCGCCGATGTATTGAAGCAAGGCGAGTTCCTGGTCGCCGATGGTTTTCCTGCTCATGCCGCCGCTCCTGACTACAGATGTAGGCAGCGTGCGCCTGGCGACACGTGTAGTCAAGCATGACATCTGGCAGGGGCCACGAAAAAAGCCCCCGCCGTAAGGCAGGGGCTTTCGGGTACCTCGTCGAACGCGGTGGCCTCAGCCCCCGCGAAAGATCAGGCTGCCGCGTCCTTGAGCTTCTTGAGCGGACGGACCTTGACCTTGACCGAGGCGGGCTTGGCTGCGAACCAGCGCTCTTCACCCGTGAACGGATCCTTGCCCTTGCGCTTCGGCTTGGCAGCGACGGCAACGGAGGTGATCTTCAGCAGGCCGGGCAGCGTGAACGTGCCAGCACCCTTCTTGTGGACCGACGCGGAGATCGCGCCTTCGAGCGAAGCCAGCACGGCCTTCACACTCTTGCTGTCAATGCCGCTCTGCTCGACGATGTGCGAGACGAGCGTGGACTTCGAAAGCGGATCCTTGATCGGCTTGAGTGCGGCCGGGGCCTTTGCAGCCTTCACGGCAGCCTTGGCGGGAGCCTTGGCAGCCTTCTTCGCCGCCGTTTTTTTGGTCGTGGCCATGGTTATCCTTGTCACTGAATCGAATGAGGCGGCCTTTCCGGCCGATGCCCAGCGGGCGACTCACTCTAGCGTTGCTTGGGCCCGCTGAAAATAGGGTTTGCAAAGATTTTTTGCATTTGGAGCCCTTTTTTTACGGTCCCATGTGACGCACTGCGGAAAAACGGCGAATCAGATGCCTGCATACCACTCGTAACCGTTGTCTTCCCAGTAACCGCCGTTGCCGTCGCCGACGTCCGCGAACGAGGCCACCACTTCGATCCGGCGGATGTATTTCGCGTGTTTATAGCCCAGTTGCCGCTCGACGCGCAGCCGCAGCGGCGCGCCATGGGCGACCGGAAGCGGTCCGCCGTTCATGCCGTAGGCGAGCAGTGTTTGCGGATGTCGGGCTTCTTCGAGGTCGACGCTCTCGTAGTAGGGAGTGTCTTCCTCCATGTCGTCGAAGCAATGGAAGACGACATAGCGCGCTGTGGGGCGCGGCTTCACGTGGTCGAGCAAGGCGGCCAGCGGCGTACCCGTCCACTTGCCGATGGCGCTCCAGCCTTCGACGCAGTCGTGTCGGGTGATCTGGGTTCGCGTGCCGAGCGCCTGGAGATCGGCGATCGACAGGCGGGAGGGTACGTCTACCAGGCCGTCGACCTCGAGGCGGTAGTCGGCGAAGTCGCCCTTCATCAATCCCTGGTAAAGGGGCGTGTCCGGCATCAACGTGCCGTTGGGCTTGAATACCGCTGAAATCTCGGACTCGGGGTATTCGCGGGCGAGCGCCTTCGACGGCGAAAGAAAGCGTTGAACGCGGCGGTTGACCGCCTCGGCGCTATCCAGGATGCGGGGGCCGGTCTCGCTTTCCGATATCCGGTCGCAGGCGGCAAGCGAGGCGCCACCGAGTGCCAGAAGGGCAGTGCGCAGGAATCCACGACGGTTACCCATGGCGATCTTCCTCGTGACGGTCACTGTGAATGCGATACCAGCCGGTGATCATGCCGCGCAGCTGATTGAGGGGGCCGCTGATCAACACTTCGATGACATGGACGACGACGAAGGCGATGAACCCCATTGCGATGAAGAAATGGATGGTCCGCGCCGACTGCCGCCCGCCGACGGCCTCAACCAGGCCGCCCAGCACAGCGTCCATGCGTGGTGACATCAGTAACCCCATCAGAACGATCCCGCCGCCGAAGACGAAAATGGCCACAAGGTAGGCCAGGCGCTGCAGGATGTTGTAGCGCAGCGCCTCTTCCCCCTGGGGATGGCGAAATCGCAGGTGGTCGACAATGGAGCGCCCGATACCGCGCCAGTCGCGACGATCGGGTACGAGATCGCGGGAAAGATGTCGGCTGGCCAGCGACCATCCGACATAGGCGAGCCCGTTGAGCACGAACAGCCACGCGAAGAAGAAATGCCAACGTCGTCCCATGGCCAGCCAGCCTGGGCCAGGAATCGTCGCCCAGGTGGGGAAACCCCTCGAGGTCCATTTGCCGTTGACCTTGGATGCGCCCAAAACGCCGGTGGTGTCGAAAGCGTGGCCACCGACGACAGCCATCCCCTGAACGTTACCCGCCGCATCCTGGCCAGAGCGCAGGGCCAGGAGCTCTTTACCAGGATCGGAACGGTTGCCCCAGGAGAGCGAAGGGTGCGCGTTGAATATCTGCAGACCGCTGCCCAGGAGCGCTAGCAGGCAGATGGCGTTGATCCAGTGCATTAGCCGCACGGGCCAGCGATGTCGGTAGACGAGGCTTGTGGTCATGGCGTGACTCCCGAGGCCGGTGATACACAGTATGACCTCGTGGCGGCGAAAAACCTTTCATGGGTTTAGGTCATGCCGGCAAGTACCTTGTCCAGCGTCAGCGGATAGTCGCGGATGCGAACACCACACGCGTTGTATACGGCGTTGGCGATGCATGCCCCCGCTCCTGAGATGCCTACTTCGCCCAGCCCCTTGATCTTCAGCGGATTGGCGTTGTCGTCGAGTTCGGGCAGGAAGATCGCTTCCATCGGGCCGATATCCGCATTCACGGGTATGTGGTACTCGGCCAGATCGTGGTTGACGAACGCGCCGTAGCGCGGGTCGAGCACCATCTCTTCGGAGAGCGCCGAGCCCACGCCGAAGATCATGCCGCCCAGTGCCTGGGAGCGCGCCGTCTTCGGATTCAGGATGCGCCCTGCAGCGAACACGCCGAGCATCCGACGCAGACGGATCTCGCCGGTATCCCTGTCGACACCGACCTCGGCAAAAAAGGCGCCGTAGGTGTTCTGGTTATAGTTGGTGTTGTTGCTGCCCGGCTCGACACCGCCATCCGCAACCACGTCGTGGCTAGCTGCAAGCGCTGTATAGCTGACGCGTTTCTCGCCGTCGGTCACGTGACCATCCTCGAAACGCGCCCTGTCCGGGTCGATGCCCGCGGAATGGCACAGCTTCGTGCGCAACTGCATGCAGGCGTCGTAAAGACCCGATCCGGCGCTGGCGGCGCCGAACGACCCGCCGGAACCCGGGGTTTCAGGGAAGTCCGAATCACCAAGGAGGATTGTCACCCGCTCCATCGGCAAACCGAGCAGGTCGGCAGCAATCTGCGTGAAGATCGTGTACGAGCCCGTGCCGATATCGGTCATGGCCATGCGTGCGGTGAGCTGACCGGTCGCATCGAGGCACACGTTTGCCTTCGACGCCTGCAACATGTTGCCGCGGACCGCGGAGGACATGCCGATACCGACGAGCCAGCGTCCATCGCGCACCTGGGCGGGACGGTCGACGCGCTTGTCCCAGCCGAAGCGTTGCGCGCCTTCACGCATGCATTCGACCACCTTGCGTGAAGAGAACGGCACGCCCAGTTCCGGGTCCACGGTGGGCTCATTGCGAATGCGCAGTTCGACAGGGTCGATGTTGAGCCGGACAGCGAGTTCGTCCATCGCACCCTCCAGTGCCAGCAAGCCGACGGCCTCGCCCGGTGCACGCATGGAGATGGCAGGCGGCAGGTCCAGATCCACCTGGCGGTGCGTGTTGAGGCGATGGTCGCCTGCATAGCGCGAGCGGGTTCCCAGCACGGTCGGTTCGAATTCGTCGTTGCCCGGTTCGTTACCCGACCAGGCCTCATGCGCCTCGGCGAGGATACGTCCGTCGGCGTCGGTGCCCAGACGCACACGCTGGATGGTGTTTGTGCGATGGCCGACGACGTGGAACAACTGCTGACGGGTCAGAACGAGCTTGACTGTCTGGCCGGTGGCCTTCGCGGCGAGCGCCGCCAGCACGGCATCCGGTTGCACGTCGAGCTTGCTGCCGAAACCACCCCCGATGTACGCAGAAAGAAGACGGACTTTCTCAGGCGCGAGCCCGAACGTGGCGGCAAGTGCCTTGCGACCCGGGCTGGGCATCTGGTTGGACGTCTGAACAGTGAGCTTGTCGCCTTCCCAGTGGGCGATCGTCGCGTGCGGCTCCATGGCGGCGTGGAACTGAAAGGGCGTCGTGTAGACGACATCCAGCTGGTGCGGCGCGGCGGCGTAGGCGGCGTCGAAGTCGCCCTTTTTCGTGTCGGCCTTCGCGAACGAAAGATCTTTCGGCTTGCGCGCCGTTTCTCTGTGGGTGGCGAGGTCGAAGCGACCTGCCTGCGCATCGTATTCCGGGCGAACCAGCGATGCGGCATGGCGAGCCTGTTCGTACGAGCGGGCGATCACCAGGGCGACCGGCTGCCCGAAGTGCTTTACCGAGGTTCCGGTGAGTTGCGGAATCGCATCGTCGGACGTCGTGTCCTGATGAGGAACGTTCTTTGCCGTTACAACCTCGATAACGCCAGGGGCGTGCTTTGCCGCCGTCGTGTCGATGCCCAGGATGCGTCCCCGCGCGATCGTTGCAAGCACGGGAAAGGCATAGGCCACCGCGCCCACACCACCGTGTTCAGCGGCATAGGCCACTTTGCCCCGAACCTTCAGCGGCCCATCGACACGGTCGATGGCTTTGCCGGTGAACCCGTTGGGAAGGGTGTCGAGCGGCGTGACGCCGACCGTCGTGTCCATGCGGATCGTCATGCGGCGGTCCTCCCACATGCTTCGACCAGCACCGCACCTAGCGTGCGACGCGCAAGAGCCGGTTTGAAATCGTTATGCCCGTGCCCCTGCGCACCCGCCAGCGCGGTGTCTGCCACGGCGCGCAGCGAGGCTTCGTGTATCGGCGCCCCTTCCAGGGCATTCTCCAGCGCCTGATCGCGCCACGGCATCGCGGCTACACCACCGAAGGCGACGCGGGCGGAGACGATGCGGTCGCCGTCCAGCGCGACGATGGCGGCGACGGAGATCAGCGCGAAGGCATAAGACGCTCGATCGCGAACCTTTCGATACACCTGCTGGCCTTCGGGTGGCACAGGCAAGGTAACGTGGGTAATCAGTTCGCCCGGACGCAACGCCGTTTCGATCTGCGGAGTGTCGCCCGGCAACCGGTAAAAATCCGCGATGGGAATGGCGCGCTCCTCCCCCGAGGGCAGGAGGGTGTGGATGACCGCATCGAGAACGCGCATAGCCACGGCCATGTCGGAAGGATGCGTGGCGATGCAGGACTCGCTCGCGCCGACGATGGCGTGGATCCGGTTGAATCCACCTATCGCGGCGATGCAGGACTCGCTCGCGCCGACGATGGCGTGGATCCGGTTGAATCCACCTATCGC
>NZ_JBFUIT010000170.1:0-10163 GCF_056401735.1 Luteibacter sp. P4_D7_3 | reverse complement strand
GCCAGCACCCGCAGATCAACTTCAACAGCCCCAACGACGCGACGGCGATGCTCGCCCACGGCGCGGGCTTCAGCTACGCCCCCAGCTACGATCGCGAGCGCTATTTCCAGACCGACTTCCGCCATGACGTGTCGTGGGGTCCGCTGAACCAGATCGAGGTCGGCATCAAGGCGACCAATCACCTGAACGGTCAGGACGCTTATGCGGCTCGCATTCCCTCGCCGGATGGCAGCGGCGTCTCGCTGGCCGATCTCGAAGGCGGCGGTACGCCGAGCGGCTACCTGGGTGGTCTCGACGGCACGGGCAGCATGGCTAACTGGAACACGATCAGCGGCGGTGGCCTGAAGGACTACGTCAACAGCCTGGTCACCAGCACGCCGCTCGATCCGAAGTCGACCTACAGCATCGCCGAGCAGAATCGCGCCTTCTACATCCAGGGCGACTTCTCCGGTGATTCCTACCGCGGCAACCTCGGTGTGCGTTATTACCGCACGCGTGACACGGTCAACGGTTACAACAGCATCGGCCCGGATCAGTACACGCCGGTGAACAAGCGCAGCGCGTATCACAACTGGCTGCCGTCGTTCAACATCGCCTATGACCCGATCGAAGACGTGACGCTGCGTTTCGGCGCGGCCCAGACCATGGCCCGCCCGCGTTATCAGGAGATGACCCCGTATATCGCGCTGGACGACCGCACGCTCACCGGCTCCGGTGGCAACACCGACCTCAAGCCGTACAAGTCGACCAACTACGATGCATCGGCAGAGTGGTACTTCTCCGAGAACAGCGTGCTGTCCGCCGAGGCGTTCTTCCGTCGCATCTCCGGTTACATCCTCAACACCAACGTCAAGCAGACGCATTACAACCTGACCAACCTGCGCGACGATGTGTATGACATGGAGATTCCGGTGAATGCCGGCGTGGCCAAGGTCAAGGGTCTGTCGCTGACCTATCAGCAGGCCTTCAAGTACGGCTTCGGCATGCTGGCCAACTACACGTATTCCGATGCGAGCACGAGCAACGATTTCCCGCTGCCGTACAACTCGAAGAACGCGTTCAACCTCAGCCCGTACTACGAGAAGGGCCCGTGGGATGCGCGCATTACGTATAGCTGGCGCTCGGCGTACTTCACCCAGATCGCACAGCTGGAGTCGGCGCAGATCACTGGTATCTTCCGTGAACTCGACGCTTCCATCGGCTACCAGGTGAATGACCACATGCGTATTTCGCTCGATGGCACCAACCTGCTCGACGAAACGTACTACGTGTACAACAACACGCCGGCCGAGCCGCTCAATGCCTACAAGAACGGCCGGACGTACACGCTGACGATGGGCTTCAAGCTGTGATGCGCCGCGCGTCGCTGGCGGTGGTGGCCTGGCTTGTCGCCAGTGCCGCCACGGCGGCCACGCCGGTGGAGAGAGACCTCTCCGCCGGTTGGCGGTTCCACCTCGCTCCCGGGGCGGTGCCAGCGATCGCGCAAAAGGCCCCGACGGACTGGCAACCGGCCATCGTGCCGGGTGCCGTCCAGACGGACCTGCTGGCGCTGGGACGGATCGGCGATCCGTTCTGGCGCGACAACGAAGCCGGTCTGCAGTGGATCGGCCTCGCCGACTGGGACTACCAGCTTTCCCCACGTCGATCTCGTTTTCGACGGCCTCGACACCTTTGCCGAGGTCAGCCTCAACGGCAAGAAGCTGCTCGCCGCGGACAATATGTTCCGTCGCTGGCGCCTGCCGGTGAAAGAGACGCTCCATCCCGGCAGCAACACGCTGTTGGTGCATTTCCAGTCACCCATCGCCCGCCTGCAGCCGTGGCTCCTCAAACAGCCCTATGCGCTGCCGGGTGAATTCGATTCGTCCTTCGGCGACGAGCCGAAGGGCAAGCAGACCTCTAACTACGTCCGCAAGGCCAACTACCACTACGGCTGGGATTGGGGTCCGCGTTATCTCGCTGCCGGCATCTGGCGCCCCGTGCGCCTGGAAAGCTGGGACGACTTGCGGCTTGCAGACTTCCATATCGCCCAGGCGAAGGTCGATCAAGCCAATGCGCGTGTGGAAGCGCAGCTCGATCTGCGGGCCGACAAGGCCGGCCCGGTCAAGGTTGCCGTGGAGTGGACCGCGCCGAACGGCACGCACGGCGTGCAGGAGCGCGACGTGGCGCTGACGGTGGGTGAAAACCACGTCGCCGTGCCCATCGATATCGACCACCCGCAGCGCTGGTGGCCCGTCGGCTATGGCGACCCGAACCTCTATCGCTTTCACGCGAGCGTAAGCACGGGTGGCGCGATCGTCGCCGACGCCGACCGCGAGACCGGCCTGCGCAGCGTGGAACTCCGCCGCGACAAGGATCAGTGGGGCAGGGGCTTCGCGTTTGTCGTCAACGGTGTGCCGATTTTCGCCAAGGGCGCCAACCTGATTCCGTTCGACAGCTTCCCCGCCCGGGTGACGCCGGCGCGCATGGAGGCCCTCCTGCAGTCCGCGCGCGATGCCAACATGAACATGCTGCGCATGTGGGGTGGTGGCACCTATCAGGACGACGCGTTCTACGCCGCGGCCGACCGCATGGGCCTGATGATCTGGCAGGACTTCATGTTCGGCGGTGCCATCACGCCTTACGACCCGGCCTTTCGCGAAAGCTCGCGGATCGAAGCGGTGGAGCAGGTCACCCGCCTGCGCGACCACCCGTCCATCGTGCTCTGGGCCGGTAACAACGAAGTCCAGACGGGTTGGGACTCCTGGCCGGATCGCGAGGATTTCCGCAAATTCGTCAATGCCGACGAAGTGCGCCGTCTCGACGAGGGTATGCGCGAGCTGTTCGGCAAGACCTTGCGCAAGGTGGTCGGCGATCTGTCACCGCAGACGCCGTACTGGGCCAGYTCGCCCAGCACCGACTACGACGGCGAAGCCAATGTGGAGAACGACGGTGACTTCCATTACTGGAAGGTGTGGTCTGGCTCCGAACCGATTTCCCATTACCTGGATGTCACCCCACGCTTCCAGTCGGAGTACGGGCTGCAGTCCTTCCCGGTGATGGCGACGATCAAGGCCTTCGCCGAAGCCGGCGACATGGCGCCGGAATCGAAGGTGATGCGCGCCCACCAGAAGTTCGCCAACGGTGACGGCAACCAGCGCCTGCTGCTGTACATCCGTCAGGAATACGGCGAGCCGAAGGATTTCCCCTCGTTCGTTTACCTGAGCCAGGTGATGCAGGCCGAAGGAATCGAGCTGGCGGCCGAGCACCTGCGCAGTGCGCGGCCGCGCAGCATGGGCTCGTTGTACTGGCAGCTCAACGATGTCTGGCCGGGCGCCTCCTGGGCCAGCGTGGATTACTTCAATCGCTGGAAAGCCCTGCAGTTTCACGCGAAGCGCTTCTACGCGCCGGTCGATGTCGTGCCGCTGCGCCGCGACGGCAAGACCGACGTGTTCGCCGTGTCCGATCGCACCGCCGACTTCGAGGCCACGCTGCGCACGCGTGTCTACGACATGGGTGGCAAGCTGTTGCGCGACGAGAGCCAGGCCGTGCACGCCGCTGCTCTCACCAGTACGAGTGCGGGGCACTTTGACGATGCCACGCTGCTCAAGGGTGCCGACCCACGACACACCGTAGTGGCCTTCGACCTGATCGAGAAGGGTCAGACCGTTGCGCATCACCTGCTGTATTTCGGCGCGGCGCGCACGCTTGCCCTGCCGACACCCGAGCTCGCCACGACACTGCGCGACAGCGGGCACGGTCTCGTCCTGACAGTCACCGCGAAGCGACTGGCGCGTGGAGTCTGGATCGACACGGGCGACCTCGACGTGCGCCTGTCCGATAACGCTTTCGACCTGCTGCCTGGCGAGAGCGTCGATATCGCGATCGACGGCAAGGTCGCTCTCGATACGCTTCGTCACGCTTTGTCGGTACGCTCACTGATCGATGCCCTGAAGGAAAGCCAGCCGTGAATCCCAGTCGTCGCAATCTCATCAAGTGGATGTCGCTGGTTCCCAGTGTCGCCATGGTCGGTGGCATCAGTGCAGGGGCATTCGCCGCCTCGCGGTTTCCCGGCAAGCGTCCGCCGGTTGCCCAGCGCAAGTTCACCAGCGACGCCGTCGAAGCGCTGATCGCCACGACGAAGAAAAAGATTGCCGATCCGGAACTGGCCTGGCTGTTCGAGAACTGCTTCCCCAATACCCTCGACACCACCGTGGAAGTCGGTCGTCTCGACGGTTATGAAGATACCTTCGTCGTCACCGGTGATATCGACGCGATGTGGCTGCGCGATTCCTCGGCCCAGGTCTGGCCTTACCTGCCGCTGGCGCCGAAAGACGAAGCGCTGCGCAAGCTGTTCCGTGGGCTTATCCGCCGGCAGGCACGCTGCATCGCCATCGACCCCTACGCAAACGCCTTCCTTCCCGACCCCAAGGGCAAGAGCAAGCTGGACTGGGCGCAGGCTGACCAGACCGACATGCATCCCGGCGTGGCCGAGCGAAAATGGGAAAKCGACTCACTGTGCTACCCGGTGCGTCTCGCGCACGGTTACTGGCAGGTCACCGGTGACCGCGAGCCCTTCGACGACGCGTGGCGCGCTTCGACGCGTCGTATCGTCACGACCTTTCGCGAGCAGCAGCGCAAGGAAGGCCCTGGTCCGTACCACTTCCAGCGCCAGTCGCCCAATCCGACCGAGAGCCAGTTCCTGAAAGGCTACGGCCAGCCGACCCGCCCGGTGGGCATGATCCACCAGATGTTCCGCCCTTCGGACGATGCGACCGTCTACGCGTTCAACATTCCGGGCAACCTGTTTGCCGTGGTCACCCTGCGCCGTCTCGCCCAGATGCACGCCAGCTTCTATGGCGACCAGGTGTTCGCCGATGAATGCCATGCGCTGGCCGACGACGTCGCCGCCGCCGTCGAGCAGTACGGTGTGATCAAGGATCCGCAGGGCGATTACTGGGCCTACGAAGTGGACGGCTACGGCAACCAGCTGTTCATGGACGACGCCAACGTGCCAAGCCTGCTCGCCATGCCCTACCTGGAGAGTGCGCCGCACGACGCGCGCTACCAGCGCACGCGTGACCGGGTCTGGAGCACGCACAACCCATACTTCTTCAAGGGCAGCGCCGCGGAAGGCGTCGGCGGTCCGCATGAAGGCCTGCGCATGATCTGGCCGATGTCGATCATGATGAAGGCCTTCACCACGGACGACGTGGCCGAGCAGCGGCAGTGCCTGCACTGGCTGAAGACCACGCATGCCGGTACCGGTTTCATGCACGAAGCGTTCGATCAGGATGATCCGAAACAGTTCACCCGCGTGTGGTTCGCGTGGGCCAATACCTTGTTCGGCGAGCTGGTCGTCCACCTCGCCGATAAGCATCCCGATTCCCTGCGCCGCGTCTGACGCGGCATTGAGCTGGAGCGATTCATGGTTACCCGTCGACGTTTTCTGCAAGGGATGGCCGCTGTTTCGGCCGTCGGTCAGCTCGGTTCCCTCACCGCACTGGCCGGTGGCGTACACAAAGGCCTGAACGCGCCACCCGCCAGCGGCGGCACCRCTGCGGATGGCGTCTTGCGTTACGTCGACGTCTTCGTTGGTTCGGGCGGCCACGGTCACACCTATCCGGGTGCGACGCGGCCGTTCGGCATGGTCCAGCTGAGCCCGGACACCAACAACGCCGAGTGGGACGGTTCGTCCGGCTACCACCAGGGCGACGGCTCCATCATGGGCTTCTCGCATACGCACCTGTCCGGCACCGGCGCAGCGGACATGCTCGACTTCCTGGTCATGCCGGCGATGGGTGCGGTGCGCCTGCAGCCCGGCGACCGCRATTTCGACGGCGTGAACTACGTGTCGCGCTTCGACGCCAAGCACAAGGGTGGGCAGAAGCCGGAGAAGGGCTATCGCACGCACGTGAAGGGCTACCGCTCGCATTACACCGGCGAACAGGCGCATCCAGGGTACTACCGGGTGAAGCTGACCGAGCACGACATCCTTGCCGAGCTCACTGCCACGCTGCGGGCCGGCATACACCGCTATACCTTCGCGAAGGAGGGCGAGGCCCACATCCTGCTCGACCTCGCACACGGCTACCAGGACAACATTGAGACGCCGACCCGGCTCAGTGATGTCGAGCTGACCCTCGTCGGCAACGACACCGTCGTCGGCGGCCGTCGCGTGTACCAGTGGGCGACCGGCCGCGTCATTTACTTCGCCATGAAGCTGTCGCGACCTGTCGTCAGCGCCACGCTGTATAGCGACGACAAGGCCTTGCCCAAGGGGACAAACACGATCAAGGGCAACCAGCTGAAGGCGGCGCTGCATTTCGATAAGGCGTCGAGCGAACCCCTGCTGGTGAAGGTCGGCATCTCGGGTGTCGACATCGACGGCGCCATGCGCAATCTGGATAACGAAATCCCCGGCTGGGACTTCGACGGCGTGCGCGCCTCGGCCGAGGCTGAGTGGGAGCACGAGCTTTCGCGTATCCGCATCGAGTCCTCGTCGGACAAGATCAAGCGCACGTTTTACAGCTCGCTTTACCACACCATGCTCGCGCCGACCGTTTTCAGCGACTTCGACGGTCGCTACCGCGGCATGGACAAGGCGGTGCACACGTTGCCCGAGGGTCGCCACAACTACAGCACTTACTCGCTGTGGGATACGTATCGTGCCGAGCATCCGTTGTTCACGCTGTATCAGCCCGAGCGCGTGCCCGACCTAGTCGATGGTCTCGTGCGTCTGGCCGTGGAAAGCCCGAGTGGCGCGCCCGTGTGGCCGCTGCAGGGCATCGAAACCGTATGCATGATCGGCTACCACTGCGCACCGGTGATCGCCGAGGCACAGGCCAAGGGTTTCACCGGCATCGACTATGCGAAAGCC
This sequence comes from Luteibacter sp. P4_D7_3, assembly GCF_056401735.1. NCBI lineage: Bacteria > Pseudomonadati > Pseudomonadota > Gammaproteobacteria > Lysobacterales > Rhodanobacteraceae > Luteibacter > Luteibacter sp. P4_D7_3. Next base: position 3,307 of record NZ_JBFUIT010000170.1, on the reverse strand, counting down.
TGGCCGGTGCTCCGTCGCCGCGCCCTGCAGGATGACTACTTCGGCCTGCCGGCGTTCCGTGCGAAGGGATACATCCCCAGCGACAAGGAAGGCGAGGCGGCCAGCAAGACCCTCGAATACGCGTACGACGCCTGGGCCGTCGCGCACATGGCCGACGCGCTCGGTCATGCGGACGACGCAGCCCTCCTTCGCACGCAGTCGCAGAACTATCGCAACGTGTTCGACAAGGACACGCAGTTCGTCCGCCCGCGTGGCGACGACGGCAGCTGGCTTCTGCCTTTCGACCCGATCGCGATCGGTCACTCGAAGCGCTGGCGTGACTTCACCGAATCGAATGCCTGGCAGGCCACCTTCCTCAACCAGCATGACGTGTACAACTACATGACGCTGTTCGGTGGCGAAACCGCGTTCGAGGCCAAGCTCGACGGCCTCTTCAATGCGGACCCGGCGCTTCCGGACAATGCACCGCCGGATATCGCCGGCATGATCGGCCAGTACGCCTTCGGCAACGAGCCGGGTCACCACATGCCTTACCTCTACGCGTACTCGGGCTCGCATCACAAGACCCAGGCGCGGGTGCGCATGATCCTTGAATCCATGTACCTGCCCGAGCCCGACGGTCTCCCCGGCAACGAAGACTGCGGCCAGATGAGCGCGTGGTACGTGATCAGCGCGATGGGCTTGTACGCGGTCGATCCGGTCAGCACGAATTACGTCTTCGGCAGCCCGCTCCTCGACCGCGCGGAAGTGCAGGTGGGCGGGGGCCGGACGCTGGTGATCGAGGCGAAGGGCAATGGCCCCGGCCGGCCGTACATCCAGTCGGTGAGCTGGAACGGACAGCCGTGGACCAGGAGCTGGATTTCCCATAAGGAGCTGGTCGCCGGTGGCACCCTGAGCTTCGTCATGGGCGACACGCCGAACGAGGCGTTCGGCAAGGCAAAGGCCGACCGGCCGCCGTCGTTCGGGACGGCCGCGGCCTGACCGTCGCTCGTTCACGGCGGGTAGACCCTGTAGCCTCCAACCTGACCCCGCCGGGAGCATCCGGCTGGGGAAGGGGAGCCACATGTCGTACGCCGGACGGATGTACTTTCGGATGTTTTCGCCGGGCCTGATGGTCCTTGGCGTCGGTGCGATCGCGGCGACGGCGATGAAGGCGGTACAGCAGATGCCCGGGGACCTCGGCATCCTCTCCCTGTATTCCAACCTCCCGGGCTGGATCGTCGCCGGGTCGGTCACGGCGGCGGTAGGCTGGGTGGCCGTGCAGGCCGTTCGCGTCAAGCTATGGGATCGCGGCGCGATCGCCAGCTGCTATGTCTGCGGCTGTCTCCTGAGCACCCCGCGTGCGTCCCGGCGTGGCCTGGGCATGACCCGCCATTGCCTCGGCTGCCGAAAGGTACATGGCGTGAACCACCGGCTGGCGCCGGTGGTGGTGCCGCTGGCCGTCGCGGTGACCACCGTGACGGACGCCGCGACGGCGCCGGTCAGGCGCGTACGYTCGTCACCGTAAGGCGGTGACCTACCCGCTCCAGCAGGGCGCGTAGCGCTTCTGCATCCGCGAGGCTGGCATCGTCCTCCAGGGACAGCCACAGCGTATCGCCGGAAAGCCCGTGGATTTTTTCGTTGAATTCGATCTCGATGGCGACCTTGCCACCGGGCTGGACAACCGATACCGCAAAATTACGTGCCTGCACGCCCTGTATCCCCTGATGGACCTTCGCTCGGATGGCGCCATGTTACCCACCCGCGACGAAAAGTGGTGTCCGCGTCCGGTGATGCGTGATCGACGGCACGTTCACTCCGGCCCCACGCGCTGTTGGAGCTAATCGGCACACGAGGAGGACATCATGCTGCAACTGAACCCACCGCTTCCGATGAATACCCCCAAGGGGGAGGGCTTCGCCCATTTCCTGATCGACTACGGTCCGGAGTCGGACCTTTACTGGACGGTATTCGTCACCGAAACCGGCGAGATCTGGACCTTCGCGAACCGGGAGGTTCGCGCCTCGAAGAACATCACCCTGGGGCGCACGTCACCCTCGGTGCCGCGTCCCGCAGCGCCGATGCGACGCCAGGCCAGTGAGTCCCGTGACCCGGGGGTGGTTCCGTTCGCCGTGGCCGACGGGCAAATGTGAAATGACGAAACTGGTATCGTTCGCCTAAAGCCCGGACCGCCTCCGGCCGATAAGCCAGTTTGAATCACATTGCAGTACGGGGCGCGACGATGGGTATGTTCGGATGGGTGCGCGGCAGACGCACCGCCCGCACGGAGCGCGCGATCATCGCCGCGCTTTCGCGCAGCCAGTCGGTCGTCGAGTTCGGCCTGGATGGTGTCGTGCGCTCGGTCAACGAGCGCTTCCTTGCGGCACTCGGCTGCCGTGCGGAGGCTGTGGTCGGCCAGCCCCACAGCCGCTTCTTCCCAWTGGATGATGCGGAGCACCTCTGGCGAGCCCTTGCCCGTGGCGAGCAGGTCGCTGGCACCTATCGCGCCCTGGGCGCCCAGGGGCGAGAGGTCTGGTTCCAGGCCGTCTACATTCCGGTCGCCGGCCGGGGCGGAAGGATCTCGTCCGTGCTCCTGTATGCCTGCGATATCTCCGACGAGCGCACGGCGGTCGCCACGCGCGAGCAGCGGGTGGAAGCGATCGATCGTACCCAGGGTGTGGTGGAATTCTCGCTCGACGGCATGATCCTCGACGCGAACGACGTATTCCTTGGCTTCACCGGCTACCGCCTCGATGAAATCGTCGGCAAACACCACAGTGTTTTCGTCGATCAGGACGAAAGCCGTTCGGATGCTTATATCGGCTTCTGGCGGCGCTTGCGGTCCGGCCTTCACGAGGCCGGGCTGTATCGACGATTGGCCAAGGGCCAGGTCGTGGTCTGGATACAGGCAACGTACAACCCGATCTTCGACGCCAACGGCCGTCCCGTGAAGATCGTGAAGTACGCCACCGAAATGAGTGCGGAGGCCGCCGGCACGGCAGCGAGGCCACCCGCGGCCGCCGGGTCGTCGGCTGGCCTCGCGGACGTGCTCGAGCTGATCGACGGCGCCGCCCTGCGCGCGGGCACACTGGCCATGGATGCGGCCATCGATGCGGCCCTCGCCGAACAGCGTGGCGCCAACCGATAGGGCATAGGCCGTGTGGCGATCTGGCCGGTCGCCCTCACCGATGTCACATTCCCCTTGCAGGGTGCGCCATTCCGGCGTCGGAACCCGCCACAGGGGGCGGTATGATTACGTGCGGCGACGAGCGGATACCCGCCATTGTCATGGGGCGCGGACCCACTGCGCTGGGTATCCTTCGTAGCC
>NZ_JBFUIT010000169.1:0-8561 GCF_056401735.1 Luteibacter sp. P4_D7_3 | reverse complement strand
CGACGAAGTACTGCTGGATGTCGCCCATCATGCGCAGGGCGAATTCCGTGCTGAAGATGCAGGTGTTCTGCGCCTGGTCTTCCTTGAGAATGTCCGCCTGTACGGTGCCGCGCACGTTAGCCAGGGTGAACGTCTTGATACGCGCGTAGGTTTCCGCGTCGACCACTTCCTCACCCGAGATACCGAGCAGGCCGAGGCCGAGACCGTTGTTGCCCTCGGGCAAGCCGCCGGTATACGTCGGGCGGTTGCCGTCCGGATACAGCTGCGCGATACGTGCCTTGGCGGCATCCCAGCGGGACGGCTCCTCGTTGAGGTACTTCTCGACGTTCTGGTCGATCGCCGTGTTCATGAACATGGCGAGGATGATCGGCGCGGGGCCGTTGATCGTCATCGACACGGACGTGGACGGTGCCGACAGGTCGAAGCCGGAATACAGCTTCTTCATGTCGTCGAGCGTGGCGATGGAAACGCCTGAATTACCGATCTTGCCGTAGATATCCGGGCGCGGTGCCGGATCTTCGCCGTACAGCGTGACCGAGTCGAACGCCGTGGACAGGCGTGCGGCGGCGCCACCCAGCGAGAGGTAATGAAAACGACGGTTAGTACGTTCCGGAGTGCCCTCGCCCGCGAACATGCGGGTGGGGTCCTCACCTGCGCGGCGATACGGGAACACGCCGCCGGTGTACGGGTAGTAGCCCGGGAGGTTCTCGCGCATGAGGAAGGAGAGCAGCTCGCCCCAGTCCTTCGTCTTCGGCGGCGACACCTTGGGAATCTTCTGGTGACTCAGCGAGGTACGGTAGTTTTCGACGCGGATGACCTTATCGCGCACCTGGTATTCGGTGAACTCGTCAGTGACCGAGGCGTAGCGCGACGGCCACTCGCGCAGCAGCGCGATGGCTTCGCTGGTCAGCTCGCGCACGGCTTCGTTGTAGCGCTGGCGGAGGGTCGACAAGGAGCGGTCACCCTCCACGCTCAACGCATCGTGGTCGTAGAGATCGAACGCACGCGGCAGGGCCGCGTCGCCGATGTCCTTCAACGATTCAAAGTAATGCTGAGCCTTGCTCGCCGCCTCGGCCTGCTTCGCAATGCCGCTGTTTACGCCACGGCCCTGCTCGGCGATCTCGGCGAGATAACGCACGCGGTTACCGGGAATCAGCACGGTGGCGCGCGGCTCGCGCAGCGTCGTGTCGATATCCGGCGTCCACGCAGCCTCGGGCAGCGAGAGCTTGCCGCGCATCAGGCGACAGAGATTGGCGAACATCCAGGTGACACCCGGATCGTTGAACTGGCTGGCGATGGTCGGATAGACCGGAACGTTCTCATCGGCCAGCTGGAACGCGACGCGGTTGCGCTTCCACTGTTTGCGTACGTCGCGCAGCGCATCTTCGGCGCCGCGCTTGTCGAACTTGTTGAGCACCACGAGCTCGGCGAAGTCGAGCATGTCGATCTTCTCGAGCTGGCTCGCCGCGCCGTATTCGCTGGTCATCACATAGACCGGGAAATCGACGAGGTCGACGATCTCCGAGTCGCTCTGGCCGATACCGGCGGTTTCGACGATCACCAGGTCGTACGCCTGCGACTTCAGGAAGTCGATGCAGTCGTGCAGCACGATGGACGTCGCCGCGTGTTGGCGGCGGGTGGCCATGGAGCGCATGTACACGCGCGGGCTGCGCAGCGAATTCATGCGGATGCGATCGCCGAGCAAGGCACCGCCGCTACGGCGACGCGTCGGATCCACGGCAAGCACGGCAATGCGGATCTGCGGAAACGCGTGCAGGAAACGCAGCAGCAGCTCGTCGACCACGCTGGATTTGCCGGCGCCGCCGGTGCCGGTCAGGCCAAGGACGGGTGTCTTGTTGCCAGCCAGCTGCCATTCCTTGCGCAGGCGGGCGAGCTCGGTTTCCGGGAGGAGGTCCTCCTCGATCGCCGAGAGCATGGCGCCAATGGAGATTTCATCCTCGACGGACGCTGATACCGGCACCGCTTCCACGCGCTGGCTGGTCGCGGCACGCGTGCGCGACATCACGTCTTCGATCATCTCGGTCAGGCCGAGCTTCATGCCGTCGTTCGGATGGTAGATACGCTCCACGCCATAGGCCTGGAGTTCGCGGATTTCTTCCGGCGTGATCGTGCCGCCGCCGCCGCCGAACACACGAATATGGCCGGCGCCACGCTCGCGCAGCATGTCGACCATGTACTTGAAGTACTCCACGTGGCCGCCCTGGTAGGACGACAAGGCGATGGCGTCGGCATCCTCCTGCAGGGCCGCACGCACCACGTCTTCCACCGAGCGGTTATGCCCCAGGTGAATCACCTCGGCGCCCTGGCTCTGGATGATGCGACGCATGATGTTGATCGCTGCGTCGTGTCCGTCGAACAGGCTCGCCGCCGTGACGAAGCGCAACGGCGTCCCCTCCGCGTCGGTATGGCTGGCGGGAATGTGCTTGGGCTGCGAGCTCATGGAAACTCCGGGGAAGGATCGACTGCGGTGGGGAACCGGCCAATTCTAACGCCGGGGGCGACGCGGGCCCTGCTGCAGTGCAGCGAACCCGCCCGCTTGTCAGCTCACGCCAGTCCGGCGGAGTACGTGCTCGCACGGTGCGTCGTGATGCCCGCCCGCTGCTCGTGCCCGAGCGGAAGTTCCGAGTTCACGATAAACACCTGCGGCCGCGTATTGGGGCCGGTGAGCTGCATCAGCACCCGTTCACCGAGACTGCCCTCGTGATGCCGGATTTCGTTGGCCAGCGTGGCCGACATCGGCGGCTCGGCCGCTTGTTCAGGGTCGTCCCACAGATCGCCGACGCGGTGGAAATGCTCCTGGTCGATCTCGACCCACACACCGATGTGATAGTCGTCCTTGCGTCCCTGCACGGGTAACGGCAGGGTCGCTCTCAGGAAGAAGCGTTCGTCGTCGATCACGCAGGCATCGTCGCTCTCATAGACGTCGAGCGAACGTTCGTCGTTGGGCATGTCGAAAATGGCATCGGGCCGGCCGTAGCTGAGTTCCAGCTCGTCTTCCTCGTGCGTCGCTCCACAGATCGCGCAGGTAGCTGTCATGGGACCGCTCCGTGAGGTAGACGCCGATGGTAGCTCAGCTGACCGCGGCGCCACCGAGAAAGGCGAGCGCCGCCGTCATGACCCCTTCATCGTCGACGATACGGCGATGCCCCAGCCGCCGCGTCTTCAGCAAAACGGCTCCCGGCCACAGGCGGGCATACAGTTCGCCCTCCTCCACCGGTACGTCGCGGTCCGCCATGTCGTGGATAATCAGCGCGGGTTGCGTGCGTTGCGGCGCGTGCCTGCCCACGTGCAGGGCCTCGATGGTTATCCCGGTGCGCGCCGCCAGCACACGATGCAGCGGTTCGCGAAGATGCTCCGCGAGGCGCACGAAGCGGGCGAAACGACGTGTTGCCGCCATCGGGTCCGCCGCCGGCGCGATCAGCACCACGCGCTTCGCGCTCCAGCCCTCGCCCAGTGCCAGGGTGACCGCTGCCCCACCCAGTGAATGCGCGACCACCCCTTCCGCATCCCCATAGTGGCGGCCGATTGCCGCCACGGTGCGGGCAAAGTCCGGCAGGGTGCACAGTGTCCCGCCGCTATGTCCGTGCCCCGGCTGGTCGAAGGAAACCGCCGCCCAGCCCCGGGCAAGAAGCTGCGGCGCCCAGTTCTCCCAACGCAGGCCCAGGCTCGACCAACCATGCGCCAGCAGCACATAAGGCTGGGTGGACGGGTCTCCCCAGACGTAAGTGGCGATGGACTGGCCAGCGACCTCGACGCTCTCCTGTCGAGCCGACATCGAGACCACCGCATGCGCGGCCCGCTGGCGACTGCTCGGCAGCGGTGTCTGGAAAACCCGGGCGGCGTGAGCCACCGTGCGGACGGGCGCCACGCGGCTACCGAAACGGTAGGCCACACGGATGCCCAGCAGGGTGGCGACAGTGCGCACGCCGAAACGGCGGGGTGGCTTCATGGGCAGGGGGACCAGATAGCTTGAGGAGAGGGGTAAGCTTTCGCGAAGCTGAATACTACCGCGCGGGGCCGGTCAACCCGTCGCAAGGAAGCCGCGTTCTGGCGCACGAATCCGCATTCGCGGACGTCCCGAGGAGAGATCGCATATGACGACCCTGACCCGCAAACTCGTTGCCCTGGCGGCCCTAGGCCTGGCCGCGGGTGCCGCAAGTTACACCCCGCCCGCCGCCGCACGGGAATACGTAGAGGTCACCGTCGGCACCCGTCCGCCACCGCCGCGCTTCGAGCGCGTCCCGCCGCCGCGCGCCGGGTACGCCTGGGCACCCGGTTACTGGAACTGGTACGGCGGCCGCTACGTCTGGGTCGGTGGGCGCTGGAACGCCTACCGCCCGGGTTACGTCTACCGCCCGCCGGTCTGGCGTCCTTATGGCCGGGGCTATCGCATCCAGCGTGAGACTTGGGTCCGGGACCCGCATTGGCATCGCTGAAACGCCCGGTTGCTGCGCCGCACCTACACGGACGCCAACAACGGTTTAAACTAGGCAGCTGACACGACATCTCGCCCCCGCCCACCGGCCGGGGCGATTTTTTTGGACGGTCCTTATCGACTCGTGATCCCCATCACGGGTCTTCACCTAGAAGCGCGGTGCTGCTGCCGCTTGTAACTGGAGTTTGCGTTCGATGATTTTCGAAACCATCGCCAACACGGGCCACGAAGAAGTCGTCTTCTGCCATAACAAAGACGCCGGCCTGAAGGCCATCATCGCGATCCACAATACGGTGCTCGGCCCGTCGCTTGGCGGCCTGCGCATGTGGCCGTACAAGACCGAGCAGGATGCGGTCAACGACGTGCTCCGCCTGTCGCGCGGCATGACCTACAAGAATGCGGTGGCCGGCCTGAACCTGGGTGGCGGCAAGGCCGTGATCATCGGCGATCCCTCCAAGGACAAGTCCGAAGCGCTGTTCCGCGCCTTCGGCCGTTTCGTCAATTCGCTCAACGGCCGTTACATCACGGCTGAAGACGTCGGTATCGACGTCAACGACATGGAATACGTCTACCGTGAAACCGAGTACGTCACCGGCGTGCACCAGGTCCACGGCGGTTCGGGCGATCCCTCGCCGTTCACCGCGTTCGGTACGCTGCAGGGTCTGATGGCCGCGCTGCAGACCAAGTACGGCAACGAAGACGTGGGCAAGTACAGCTACGCCGTGCAGGGCTGCGGCCACGTGGGCAGCGAGTTCATCAAGCTACTTCGCGAGCAGGGCGCCAAGGTGTTCGTCACCGACATCAACAAGGACGCTGTCCAGCGCTGCGTCGACGAACTCGGCTGCGAAGCCGTCGGCCTCGACGAAATCTACGACGTCGATGCCGACGTCTACAGCCCCTGCGCCCTGGGCGGCACGATCAACGAGCAGACCATCGATCGCATCAAGGCGAAGATCATCTGCGGTGCGGCCAACAACCAGCTGGCCACCGACGCGATCGGCGACGAACTCGCCCGCCGCGGCGTGATCTACGCACCGGACTATGCCGTCAACGCCGGCGGCGTGATGAACGTCTCGCTGGAAATCGACGGCTACAACCGCGAGCGCGCCATGCGCATGATGCGCACGATCTACTACAACGTCGGTCGCATCTTCGAGATCTCCGCCCGCGACAACATCCCGACCTACAAGGCCGCGGATCGCATGGCGGAAGAGCGTATCAGCGCGATCGGCAAGATCCGCCTGCCGCACATGGGCAACGGCGCGCCGCGCTTCCAGGGTCGTATGCGCGGGCAGTAATCGCTACGCGTAATAGGCACCGAGAAAGCCGCCGGGGTGATCCGGCGGCTTTTTCCGTTGTGGGACTACGACCTTAGGCTGATCGCATCGCCACGAGAATCGCGCCAACGTTTCGCACAGCAGAGGAACAACGCGATCACTGAGGATGGAACCCATGACATCACGCCAAGATGCCGCCACCGGCGGCCGGAGCGACGCCGACCTGGACCCTGCTTTCGGCGAAAAAGGCAAGGCCGTCGTGCCCTTCCCCCAAGGCTATGACGCCGCAGACCTCTGGGACATGCTTGTGCGGCCTGACGGCTCAATCTTCGTCGCGCTGGGTTGCGGAAAGTTCACCCAAAACCTTGGCATGGCCAAGCTAACTCCCGATGGGCAAATCGACCAGGCATTCGGCAACAACGGCTTTCAGATCGACCCGGAGAGAAACGGAATCTCTTTCATCAACCTCAAGTTACTGCCCGATAACCGCATGTTGGCCCGCTACAGGACGGGCTACGACGGTATTCGAACCGTTATGCGATTGACCGATCGCGTCATGATCGATGCCTCATTTGCCGACCTGGGCGTTCTGCCGCTCGAGTTCAATGGTTACCAGTTGCTCGATGTCGACATGATTCCCCTGGAAGACGGCGGCCTCGTCCTCGTCGGCGCGGCGCGGCGCGATGGCCTCGTCCAGGGCGCAATGATGGTGCGTCTGGACAAGATGGGGCAGCTCGACCCTGCACTCGGTGGGGACGGCTTCGTACACGTCGCATTCGATGCTCAGTCTTCGCGAGATTCGATCTCCGGGGTCGTCCAAGGGGATCGCTACGTTCTTGCCGGAAGGAGCAACGGAAAGGCCGTTATCCGCAGATATTTGCCCGACGGAACGCTCGACCAGACCTTCGGCATCCATGGCCAATACGTTGCGCCGACCGGCGTTGCTCCGGCGGAGTTCACCGATATTCTGATCGCCGACGGTGGCGGCTTCGTCGGCATTGGATACCTCCGCCAGCCACATCCTTACGGCTTCCTGGTAGGTGTCGACACGAATGGCCGACCGGACAGTCACTTCGCGAACGGCGAGGCGGTCTATCTGAGCGAGAAGGGCAGCTCGTATCTGAATCAGGGTACGTTCGATGAACAGGGAAGAATCGTCGTATCCGGGCTGTTCGGAAACCGCAATGACGGCGGGCTTGTTCTTGCCGCGCGCTACATGGCAAGCGGCGCATTGGATACCTCGTTCGGCGACAACGGCATCATCGCCGTTGGCGAACCTATGCGCCGGCTCTTCCCGCGTGGGCTCGCCATCCAGGGTGGACAGGGCGTCCTCCTGGCAGCGCAGGTTGGCGGCGTCGAAAGTGGGCCGGTGCTAGATGAATTTGGCCTTGTAGCTCGCATTCCTCAGGAATAACCACGGAGCGGCGAGGGGTTCGCCGACGGCAGGTGGGGAGAAGCTCCGACAGCATGTCATGGGGGCGAAACGGAGACTGGGCACGCCCGTTAGGGCACCACCTCCCGACGTAAAGGATTACCCATGAAGTGTTTCATCCCCTGCGCCGCCCTGCTGCTCGCGCTCATCCCTGTCGCATCGTTTGCCGCATCCGATGCAGTCGCGTCATACACCGATCACAACCTCGTGGTCGAGAAAGGCGGCTCCAGCCGTTTCGTCGCCATTGAGCCCATCTACGCGGAACTTTCGGAAACCTGTAGTGCAAAGGGCGGATCCATCGAAAGCATCCAGTACGAGTTCACCGACCTGTGGGGCGGCTCGCATCCGCTCACGCGCGTAAAGGCAACCGCCGTGTGCCGCGTGACAGATAACTACTAAGCACCCGTCTTTGCGAGAGAAGGCAGCACGAACGCGCTGCCTTCTCTCTCTCGCTCGGCAAGCACTACGCAAAACAGGCAACGGAAGCGTCATCGGCGTGATTCAGCGGTTCTTTACGATGGCATGCCTACAACGTTCGGCCGACCTGCCCCGCAGCCAGACGACGACACGCCGGCGTACGATGAAACCGGCGATACGTCCGGCGACTTTCGACGCCATGGATGCGCGATCGCCGCAGAGAACATGCTGAGGTAAGTGTCATGTCGGATCGCGAGAACGGGAAGGTCAAGTGGTTCAACGACGCCAAGGGATTCGGTTTCATCGAGCGCGAAAGCGGCACCGATGTATTCGTTCATTTCAAGGACATCCTGGTGGACGGATTCAAGTCCCTGGCCGAGGGCGACAAGGTCTCATTCAGGGTCAAACAGGGACAGAAGGGCCTGCAGGCGGAGGAAGTGCAGAAGATCTGAACAGGGAGGGCACGCATCCGTGCGCTCCGTTTCTCATCCATCACAGGATCGTTGGAGGATGCGAATCATGAAGAAGGACGAACAACGCGAGTCCGAAGCCGGCATGGGCGGTGTTGCCTTGTGGCCAACTTTCTACTTCGAAGCAGAGGCCAGGGTCGCTGCTCGTGAGAAGCAACGGCGGCCTCGCCTACGGGTCGGGCTCAAGGCAGCCGACCGGGTGTCATTCGATATCGGAGACGGCGTGGATGGGCCGCCGTACGCGACTAACGTGCGTGTGATCGAGCCAGACTGATGCCGGCCCCGATCCGACCTTAGCGAGCGGCGGCCACCAGCACCGGCTGCGCGACGTGGTTCGCCGGCGAAGCGACGAAGGCGCCGAGCATCAGCAGGCAGGTCAGGGCACCCGCGACGAAGAAGGTCTTCAGCATGGCGGTTTCGAATTTCATGGTCGTTCTCCTTGGACGAGAATGAGGCGGGGTCGTAATTACCGATGCATCGGGCGTGCCAAGGGCCGGAATGGCCTGCAG
>NZ_JBFUIT010000168.1:0-8568 GCF_056401735.1 Luteibacter sp. P4_D7_3 | reverse complement strand
CCTATGCGTTCCTGCCGTTGCTCGACGAGCGGCGTAACGTGCTCGGCGCGTTGCTGGCCGGTCGCCGTCGCACCGGCAGCGATGGTCGCGTCCTCGAGCCGGCGTTACGCGCGGCCGCGGCACGTTTCGCCTCCGCGCTGGAACTACGGCGCTCACGCGAACAGGGGCGCGCCCGCGGTCTCGTCGACATGTTGACTGCCTTGCCCAATCGTCTTCTGTTCAACGATCGCCTGGATACGACCATCCGCGAGGCGGAGCGAACCGGCGAATGCTTTGCCACCTTGCTGGTCGACCTCGATCGCTTCAAGAGTATCAACGACACGCTCGGCCATGCCGTGGGCGACCAGGTACTGACCGCCGTGGCGAAGCGGCTGCGCGCCAGTGTGCGTGCTTCCGACACAGTCGCACGTTACGCCGGCGACGAGTTCACGATGATCCTGCGCCACATCATCAAACGCGACGACGTGCTGCGTATCGCCGAGAAAGTGGTGCAGGCGATGGAGATTCCGCTGGGGCTCGATGACGGCTCGGAACTTCAGGCCACCGTGTCCGTCGGCATCTCCTTCTTCCCCGACGACGCGACCGAAGGCGAGCTGCTGCTGCGCCATGCGGATGAGGCGATGTATGGGGCGAAGAGTCTGGGGCGGAACAATTACCAGATCTACGCGGCCAATACGGACGCGTCGCAGCAACAGCACGTGGCCCTGAAGGCAAGTCTTCGTCACGCGGTGAAGAACAACGAACTGCGCGTGTTCTATCAGCCTCAGGTCAATGCCGTCACCGAAGACATCATCGGCATGGAGGCACTGGTGCGCTGGGAGCACCCCGAACTGGGCATGATCAGTCCGGCGTTCTTCATCCCGCTGGCCGAGGCCAGCGGCCTCATCGTGCCGATCGGCGAGTGGGTGCTGCGTACCGCATGCGCGCAGGCGAAGGCCTGGGAAGACACCTATGGCCTGGGCTTGCGCATTGGCGTGAACCTTTCGGCAGTGCAGCTCATGCAGCAGAACCTTGCCGAGGTGGTTGCCAGCGCCCTGACCGATACCGGGCTCAACCCGGACAGCCTCGAGCTTGAAGTGACCGAGAGCATCAGCGTGAAGACGGTGCCGCACCTGGTCGAAACGCTCGACGCCCTGCACGCGATGGGTTGCCATATCGCCATCGACGACTTCGGCACCGGCGCGGCGTCCCTCGACTACCTCCGCCGGCTGCCGGCCGACCGGATCAAGATCGATCAGAGCTTCGTCCGCAACATCGGTGTGGATCCCGACGACGAGGCCATCGTCCGGGCGACTATCGACATGGCCCACCGACTCAAACGTGGCGTGGTGGCCGAGGGCGTCGAAATCGAGCAGCACCTGCAGTTCCTTCGCGCGAACGGCTGTGACGAACTCCAGGGCTACCTGTTTTGCCGACCGCTGCCCGTGGTGGCTTTCGATAAGCTACTCGCCGAGCGCGAGCGTGTGATCACCGAAGGTCGGACGCCCGTCAGTGCCTGACGGGCCGGTTCCAACTTGAGGTTCAGGCCGGGTTGCGCATATTTTCAAAGGATGACCGGTTGACCGGGCAGTGAACTTGCTCGGTCCGCGCTTGTCTCAGCTGCGCCCGCGACTGGCCCCGAATGATGTGAGGAGACGGCCCGGATGGGCGAAAACGAACTGGATCAAGCACTTGTCGAGCGTGTGCAGCAAGGAGACCGCCGCGCGTTCGACCTGCTTGTGCGGAAATACCGGCACAAGGTCATCGCGTTGATCTCCCGCTACGTGCACGACTRGACCGAATGTGAGGACATCGCCCAGGAGGCCTTTGTGCGCGCCTGGCGTGCCCTTGGGTCGTTCCGCGGCGAAAGCGCGTTCTACACCTGGCTCTACAAGATYGCCGTGAATACGGCCAAGAACCACCTGGTCGCCATGGGGCGCCGCCCGCCCACGGGGGACATCGACGTGGACGATGCGGTTTACGTCCCGGGTGCCACGCGAATGCACGACGGGGCCACCCCGGAGCGCGAACTGATGCGTGAACAGGTGGAACAAACGGTGTTTTCCACTGTCCAAGCCTTACCTGAAGAACTTCGGGTCGCGATTACCCTGCGCGAGGTGGACGGCAAAAGCTATGACGAAATCGCCGCCATCATGAACTGTCCTATCGGAACGGTTCGTTCGCGTATCTTCAGGGCTCGTGAAGCCATCGACGAAAAACTGCGGCCGCTTCTATCCGACCGCGAGGATCACAATCCATGAGTGAAGCCAATCGTGAAATTCTCTCCGCCGGCATGGACGGAGAGCTGTCGCGGGAGGAAATCCGCTTCCTGTTACGTCGTCTGGAGGCCGATCAGGGCCTTGCCGACGTCTGGTCGCGTTATCACGCGGGTCGTGACGGTCTGCGCCGCGAAGCGTTGCCCCCGGTATCCCATGACTTCGTCGATCGCGTCATGGCGGCTATCGAGGCCGAAGCCAGTGCGCCGGCCGTTGCAGATGCCGCACCGCGCCGCCGTTGGCTGCACTGGTCCGCGGGGGGTGCCATCGCCGCAAGCGTGGCCGTCGCCGCATTGATGCTGTCGCAGCCGGCGGGCAACCGTTCCGGGGCTCCCGAAATCGCTCACCAGGCGCCGGTTTCCGGCGACATCCAGGTGGCCGATGCCACGCCGGAGCCCGCTGCCGCCCCGGTGGCGCCGCAGTGGCTTGCCGGTAGCAACATGGCGTCCCAGTTCACCCAGAAGGCGGCATTCGACAGTTCGAGCGAGGGTGGTGCAACCTATCTTCCCCGTTCCACGCCGTACCAGATTCAGCGTGGCCGGACCGCAGAAGCCCCCGCAAGCAATAGCTACATGCTGCTGACCCGTCCCGACGGCAGTCGTTATGTGCAGCCGGTCGCCGCGTCGCAGGCTCGCTAAGCCGCGACGCCACCCTGGCGCGCCGACCGTCCCCGGCGCGCCTGTTCCCTTATTCGTAACCACCCGTGCGGTCGCCTCGACGTACGGGCAACCGTGGCTTTGACAAGGAGGAAAGAGGATGGGTTGGTTGAATACACGTGCCGTGCTTGGCGGTGCATTGGTGCTGGCGACCGCCGGCGTGCAGGCGCAGAGCCTGCCCGATTTCACCGGCGTGGTGGAAAAGAACGCCCCGGCAGTCGTCCACGTAGAGGCAAAGACGACCGGTGCGCATAAGAAGACGAAAGGCGGCCCCGCCGGGCAGGACGACCAGGAAGAGCTGCTCCGCCGCTTCTTCGGCATGCCGGGCGTTCCGGCGCAGCCGCCCGAGCAGACCTCGCTGGGTTCGGGATTCATCATCTCCGCCGATGGCTACATTCTCACCAACGACCATGTCGTCGATGACGCCGACGAGGTCAAGGTGCGGCTCCAGGACCGTCGCAGCTTCACCGCCAGGGTCGTCGGCAAGGACCCGCAGTACGACATTGCGCTACTGAAGATCGATGCCGGTGCCTTGCCTGCCGTCAGCATCGGCGACTCGCGCAGCGTGAAGCGCGGTCAGTGGGCCCTCGCGATCGGTTCGCCCTTCGGCCTCGACGCCACCGTGACCCACGGCATCATCAGTGCGGTAGGGCGCAACCTGGGCAGCCGCGACCAGCCGTATACCTCGTTCATCCAGACCGACGTGCCGATCAATCGGGGTAATTCGGGCGGCCCCCTGTTCAATCTGCAGGGCCAGGTGATCGGCGTGAACTCGCAGATCTACTCCACGTCCGGTGGTTATCAGGGGTTGTCGTTCTCCATTCCCATCGACGTGGCAATGAACGTCGTAGATCAGATCAAGGCGAAGGGCTACGTCTCTCGCGGCATGCTCGGCGTCACCGTGCAGCCGGTGGATCCCTTCGTGAAGAATCTCGATCTCGCCGACTCCAACGGCGCGCTTGTCGCGCAGGTCACGCCGGGCAGTGGGGCCGACAAGGCGGGGCTTAAGCAGGGCGATGTCATCCTTTCCTTCAACGGCACGCCGATCACCCAGGCGCCGGATCTGCCGCCGCTGGTAGCCATCACCCGGCCGGGTTCGACAGCGAAGGTCGAGTTCCTCCGGGACCACAAGAAGCAGACGGTCGAGGTCACCGTCGGCGAGCTGCCCCGCGACAAGACGGCGCTCGCCGCCGCCTCGTCCGGCGAGGAAGGCGCGGGCGGCGGATCCGCTAGCGCGCTGGGCCTCGCCGTCCAGGACATCGACGCGCCGACCCGGTCCGAGCTGGGTCTCAAGGCCGGTGAAGGCGTGGTGGTGAGTCGGGTCGCCGGATCCTCCGCCTCCCAGACGGGGCTCCAGGCGGGGGACATCATCCTCATGGTCAACCAGAAGCGCATCGGCAGTGCCGCGGCGTTCCGGGACGCTACCCGGGGCATCAAGTCCGGCGATACCGCCATGTTGCTGGTCCGGCGCGACGACTCGACGCGATTCGTTGGTGTCACCGTGCCTGGCGATCGCTGACGCAGTCGATGCCGTCCGCCGGTCGGCGGTGGGCGGCCTTCCATGCGATAATGCTTGATTCGCGCTGGCCCTGAGGGCTGGCGCGCGTCGTTCGCGCCGCGAGCGATGGTGAACGTGACCACGGCGCTCCATGGAACTCATCCGCAACTTCTCCATCATTGCCCACATCGACCACGGCAAGTCGACCCTGGCCGACCGAATCATCCAGTTGTGCGGAGGTCTGACCGAGCGCGAAATGGAAGCGCAGGTCCTCGACAACAATCCGATCGAGCGCGAGCGCGGTATCACCATCAAGGCCCAGTCGGTGTCGCTGCCGTACACGGCGCGCGACGGGAAAACCTATCAGCTCAATTTCATCGATACCCCGGGGCACGTCGACTTCTCCTATGAAGTAAGCCGTTCGTTGTCCGCCTGCGAGGGCGCGCTCCTGGTCGTCGACGCCGCCCAAGGTGTCGAGGCGCAGTCGGTGGCCAACTGCTATACGGCGATCGAGCAGGGCCTGGAAGTCATTCCGGTCATCAACAAGATCGACCTCCCGACAGCGGATGTGGAAAAGGCCAAGGCCGAAATCGAAGCCGTGATCGGGCTGGATGCCACCGATGCGATCCCGGTCAGCGCCAAGACTGGCCAGAACGTGATCGAAGTCCTCGAGGCGATCATCCATCGCATCCCGGCGCCGAAGGCAGGTAACACCGACCGGCTCCAGGCGCTGATCATCGACTCCTGGTTCGACAACTACCTGGGCGTGGTATCGCTGGTACGCGTGATGCAGGGCGAGATCCGCCCGGGCGACAAGATCCTGGTCATGTCGACCGGCCGTACCCACCTTGTCGACGACGTCGGTGTATTCACCCCCAAGCGCAAGAAGCTCGATCATCTGGGCGCGGGCGAGGTGGGCTGGATCAATGCGTCCATCAAGGACGTCCATGGCGCCCCGGTGGGCGACACGCTGACCCATTCGGGCAAGCCTGCCGCCGAGCCGCTGGCTGGCTTCCAGGTCATGCAGCCGCGCGTGTTCGCCGGCCTGTTCCCGGTATCGGCTGATGATTACCCGGCCCTTCGCGAGGCGCTCGACAAGCTGCGCCTCAACGACGCGGCCATGTTCTTCGAGCCGGAAAGCTCCGAGGCGATGGGCTTCGGCTTCCGCTGCGGCTTCCTCGGCATGCTGCATATGGAGATCGTCCAGGAGCGCCTCGAGCGCGAATACGATCTCAACCTCATCACCACGGCGCCGACCGTGGTGTACGAGGTGGCCAAGACCGACGGCACCGTGCTGCAGATGGACAACCCGGCCAAGCTTCCGCCGCCGCAGCAGATCGTGGAGATCCGCGAGCCGATCATCGTCGCCACCATCCTCACCCCGGGTGACTACGTCGGCAACGTGATCAAACTCTGCGAAGAGAAGCGCGGCGTGCAGCGTTCCATCCAGTATCTGGCTACCCAGGTGCAGGTGACCTACGAGCTGCCGCTGGCCGAAGTGGTGCTCGACTTCTTCGATCGCCTGAAGTCGGTGTCCCGCGGCTATGCCTCGATGGACTACCACCTCGAGCGGTTCGATCCGGGCCCGTTCGTCCGCGTCGATATCCTGATCAATGGCGATCGCGTGGACGCGCTGAGCCTTATCGTGCATCGTTCGCACGCTGATCGGCGCGGCCGGGAACTTGTCGAACGGATGAAGGATCTCATTCCTCGCCAGCAGTTCGATGTCGCCATCCAGGCGGCCGTTGGTGCGGCGGTCATCGCCCGTTCGACGGTGAAGGCGCTGCGCAAGAACGTCCTCGCCAAGTGCTATGGCGGCGACGTGTCGCGAAAGAAGAAGCTCCTCGAGAAGCAGAAGGAAGGCAAGAAGCGCATGAAGCAGGTGGGCAGCGTGGAAATTCCCCAGGAAGCCTTCCTCGCCGTGCTGCGGCAGGATAAGTAAACGAGACATGGAAAGCCGGCGCCGGATGCGCCGGACCGGGCCGTAAGGCCCTTCGACACGACTGATGGAGATGGTATGGCGGCATTTGATTTCTCGGCGATTCTTCTCGGGCTGACCGTCCTGTTCGGTGTGGTCTGGCTGTTCGATCGCCTTTTCCTGGTCAAGGCGCGCCGCGCCCGCGCCGAAGCCCTTGGCGCCGAGCAACCCGAGCCGTGGCCGGTCGACTGGGCTCGCTCGTTGTTCCCGGTGATCCTGGTCGTGCTTTTGCTGCGCTCGTTCGTGGCCGAGCCGTTCCGCATCCCGTCGGGCTCGATGATGCCGACCCTGGACGTGGGCGACTTCATCCTGGTCAATAAATTCGCTTACGGCCTGCGTATGCCGGCCTTCAATAACAAGCTGCTCGAGAACGGCGAACCGCGTCGCGGCGACGTGGTCGTGTTCCGCTTTCCGGGCTATGTCTGCCAGGACGAAAGCGGCAAGACCATCCGCAGCGGCGACATCACCTGCCAGGATCCCCACGCCGCGGTGCCGAGCGAGAACTGGATCAAGCGTGTGATCGGCCTGCCCGGCGACCGCATCGAAACCCGGGGCAGCGAGCTCTACATCAACGGTGAGCGCGTCGGCGCCGACGAGATCGGGCCGTTCAAGGGCAGCATGTCGCGGCCGGAAGATCGCCTGCTGATGACCTTCGGATCCAAGCTGTATACGGAGCACCTGGGCAGCATCAACCATACGATCGCGCTGACCCCGGCCTACAACATGCCGCAAGACATCCCCAATGCGTCGGTGCCGTCGGAAGTGCCCAAGGGCTGCTATATCGTCATGGGCGACAACCGGATGAACAGCACCGACAGCCGCTGGTGGGGTTGCATGCCCGAGGCCAACCTGGTCGGCAAGGCCTTCTTCGTCTGGCTCGCCTGGCGCGGATTCGATAATGGCCTGCTGGACTTTTCCAGGATGGGTAAGGTCATCCACTGACGGAACGGTGGCGTCCGTCACGCTGCAAGGCGTTGCGGTACGCCCCGGACAAGGTAATCTCCGCTGCGGGGCGCCTTGCGCGCCCCGTCGGCATTTAACGTCTTGAACAGGGGAGCCGCTTCGCGCGGCGGAGACCGGAACATGAAATCCAGGCAGTCGGGTATTACCCTTATCGGGTTCGTCATCATGCTGGCCATCGTTGGCTTCTTCGCCTTCATGGCAATGAAGCTGGTGCCGTCCTATATCGAGTACATGGGCGTGGTCAAAGCGCTCAATCAGATGTCGACCGAGGGTGGCAACACGGATCTCGAGCAGGCTCGCCGGCAGCTCGCGTTCAAGATGAGCTTCCAGTACGTGGACGATTCGACGATCAAGCCAAAGGACGTGACAATCACGAACGCGAGCAACTCGCCGGTCTTGAAAGTTTCGTACGACAAAGTCATTCCGTTTATTTACAACATCGCCTTCCTGCTCCATTTCGAGAAGTCGGTGCCGCTCAAAAGTGCCGTCGGGCAATGAGGTTTCGTGGAATTTCCTTACCGCTTTCGTGATCCCGGTCTCGCGACCCTGGCCCTGACTCACCGCAGTGCCGGGAAGCCGAATAACGAGCGGATGGAGTTCCTGGGCGACGCCTTGCTGGGCGCCCTCGTTGCCGAGTTGTTGTTCGAAGCGCATCCCAATGCGAGCGAAGGCGAGCTCTCTCGCCTGCGCGCCCAGCTCGTCAACGGCC
Organism: Luteibacter sp. P4_D7_3; assembly: GCF_056401735.1. Classification (NCBI taxonomy): domain Bacteria; kingdom Pseudomonadati; phylum Pseudomonadota; class Gammaproteobacteria; order Lysobacterales; family Rhodanobacteraceae; genus Luteibacter; species Luteibacter sp. P4_D7_3. The sequence continues at coordinate 509 of NZ_JBFUIT010000168.1, read as the reverse complement.
AGGCCCTGGCCGTTATCGGGCGGGAACTTGAGCTCGGTGACGACCTGAAGCTGGGGCCTGGTGAGCTGAAGAGCGGCGGCTTCCGCCGCGATTCCATTCTGGCCGATGCCTTCGAAGCCCTGGTTGCCGCCGTCTATTTCGACGATGGCTACGACGCCTGCCGCCAGGTGGTGCGCCGGCTGTTTTCGCCCCGCGTGGCGGAAATCAAGCGATCCAGCAAGGACGCTAAAACGAAGCTGCAGGAATGGCTGCAGGGCAGGGGGCTTCCCCTTCCCATCTACGAATTAACCGACAGCTACGGCGAAGATCACGCCAAGATCTTCGACGTCAGTTGTACGATCGACGAACCGGAGCCGATTCGCGTTGAAGGACGCGGGGGCAGCCGGCGCGCCGCCGAACAGGACGCTGCCGAAACGGTGCTGCGCCGCTTGCTGGAAAAGAAATCATGAACGACATCGATATCCCTGAAGAAAACGACGCCATCGTCGACGACGACTTCCGCTGTGGCT